>CAZYWR010000799.1:0-2499 GCA_964651185.1 uncultured Polyangiales bacterium | reverse complement strand
GGGCGCGCCGTCGGGCGTCAGTACCGCGACCACGCCGTCGACGTTGTCCGAGCTGGGGCGGCCGCCGCCGACCAGCACGACGCGCCGATCGGGCAGCACCAGCAGCCGGCGCGAGTTGTCGCCAAAGCCGCCGATGTCGAGCCGCACCAGGCCGTTCGTGCCGTAGCTGGTGTCGAGCACGCCGTCCGAGTTCAGGCGAAGCGAGACCAAGTCGGTGGTCTCTTCCGCGAGTTGCCGTCCGTAGCCCGTGCTCACCAGCTTGTAGCCGTTGCCGCTCGCGAGCGGCTGCACCGCGACCTGATAACACTCGGTCTGCTCGGTCAGCGGACGCTGGTTGAAGACGCCCTGTGAGCCGAAGCTGGTGTCGAGCACGCCGGCGTTGGTCACCTTGTAGACCACAGGTCCCGTGTCAGCACCGGGGATCGGCTGGTAGCCGGCGCCGATCACGCCGTCCGTGCCAGGCAGGATGGTCACGTTGCGCGGGCTGGCGTTCACGCTGGTGCCGTCGATCTGGGTGTCGAGCGTGAACAGACCGTTCGTGCCGAAGCTCGCGTCGCGCGTGCCGTCGGCGTTCAGCCGCACCAACGCGAAGTCGGTGTCGGTCGCGCCGGTCCGCACCTGGCCGCCACTTATCACCAGGCGATCGTCGTCGTAGCGCGCGATGCCCCAGGCGCTGTCGGCCGAGTACGCGCTGCCGTTGACCACGCCCGTGCTCAGATCGAGCGTGAGCACGCCGTTGCTGCCGAAGCTCGCGTCCTTGCTGCCGTCCGCATTGAAGCGCAGCACGGCGATATCGCGGTCGCGCGCGTCGGCCGCGCCGGGATGCTCGACGGTGCCAGCGATCACGATCTTGCCCGTGGACTGTACGGTGATCGCGCGGAACAGCTCGCCGTTGCCGGCAGCCACCACGTTCGTGATCACGACGCCTTGGCTGCCGAAGCTGGTATCGAGCGCGCCGTTGGCCGAGAACTTCGCGACCACGGTGGAGATGTCATCGCTACTCGAGACCGTGTTCCACACCTGGCCGACCGCGTACAGGTTGCCGGCGCTGTCATAGCTGACGCCGTAAAAGCGATCGTTGCCGGTGGGCGAGACCGCGACGACGTTCAGCTTCTCGCCGGGCAGGAGGTGGAGGCCGCCGTCGACCTGCGCGTCGCCCGAGCCGTCGAGCTGCGCGTCGAGCAGCTGCGAGGAGCCGTCCATGTTGACTTGTGCGTCGCCGCCGGCGGCGCTGCTGTCCATGGCGCCGTCGAGCGCAGTGGCGGCGTCGGAGGTGTGCGCGTCCGGCTGGCTGGTGCCGCCGTCGTCGTGGGTGCCGCTGTCGGGGAGCGGCAGGCCGTCTTCGTCGGAGTCGTCGCCGCAACCGGTGCCGAGCAGGCAGGCGGCGAGCAGCGCCCCGCGGATGGCCCGGCCGAGCCTGCTCGGTGACGCAAACGTGGCGCACGAAATGATATTGAGAATTATTTGCGATGCCATTATTTGCGAGGGTTAAAGAAATGATTGTGGTTAATCAACTCCTCCCTTTGAGGATTCTCACATGATGTGAAATTGCATTTCATCAGCGCAGATGTTCCCGCTGGCTGACCCCGCGCGGGGCGCTGCGGCGCTGGCGCGTTAAGCTCTCGGCCCTGGAACCTGCTGCTTTGGACGCCGTGCTCGCGCCTTTCCCACGAGCCTGGGGGCCTCGCTGGCGGAGCTGTGCGGCCCCGCGGCGACGCCGCCCGCGCTGAGCGCCGCCGAACGCGCCGAACTCGCCAGGGCCGACCCGGCCGAAAGGGCCGCGCAGATCGCGCGCGCGCTCGTGCGCTAGCTCTGGTCGCGCAACCAGTTCCTGGAGCTCGACGCGACCGCGCAGGCCGAGCCCGGCGCCAGCGTCGAGCGCGCTGCGCAGCCTGGCGAGCGAGGAGAGCGCGCCCGACCCGAGCCACGCCACGCCCTCCGCCCTCGATGTCGCCTGCGGCACCGGCAACTACACGCTGGCGCTGGCAAAGCGTACGGGGCGCTGGTGGAGCGTCGATGTCTCCGCGACCATGATCGAGCAGGCACAAGCCAAGAGCTCCGACGTGCAACGGACGTGCGCGCCGGTCGAGCGCCTGCCCTGGGCCGACGAATTCTTCGACGGTGCACTGTGCTCGCTCGCGCTACACCATCTTACTTCTTTGGACGACGCCTTCAAAGAAGTAAGGCGCGTGCTCCGTCGGGGCACCTTCCTCGTGTTCACCTCGACGCCCGAGCAGATGCGCAAGTACTGGCTGAACCACTACTTTCCCGAGACGATGCGGCGCTCGATCGCGCAGATGCCGGCGGCCGACTTCGTAGAGGAAGCCTGTCTCCGCGCGGGCTTTTCACGCGTGGTGCGCGAGCCATACTTCGTGCAGCCAGACCTGGTCGACGGCTTTCTGTACTCAGGCAAGCTGAGGCCTTCGGTTTACCTGGAAGAGAGAATGCGAGCCGGTAGCTCCACGTTCCGCACCCTCGCAGATCCTCAGGAAATCCAAG
>CAZYWR010000798.1:0-1834 GCA_964651185.1 uncultured Polyangiales bacterium | reverse complement strand
AAAGTTCCCGTTGATCATCGCGCCCTTCAACGTGTTCATGCACCTGTACACGCGCTCCGACCTGGAGCGCGCGTTCGCGACCGTGCGCGCGCACCTCGCTCCCCGCGGGAAGTTCGTGTTCGACGTGCTCATGCCGGATCTGCGCGCCATGGTGCGCAACCCCGGTCGGCTCTATCGCGGGCCGCGCGTGGTCTCTCCCACGACGGGGCGCGCGTACGACTATTTCGAGTCGTTCGAGTATGACGCGCTGCACCAGGTACAGCTCGTGTCGTTGGTCTTCCAGAACCTGGAAGAGCTCGAGGACCTGCGCGTGGTGCCGCTGAGTCAGCGTCAGTTCTTCCCCGAGGAGCTGGCGACGCTCTTACATTACAACGGGTTCGCCGTCAGCGAACGCTGGGGCGATTTCCAGCGCGGCCCGCTCGCGAGCGATAGCGAGAGCCAAATCATCATGGCGCGCCTGCGCCCCAAGCGCTGAACTTCCGGTCGCGCGCGGAATCGTGCATGCTGCGCGCTCGAGTACGGAGGACTCGCAGTGCAGGACCGTCTCCTTTTCGTCATCTCGCCACCCCGCGCCGGCTCCACGCTGCTTCAGCAGATGCTCGGCTCGCATTCGCAGATCTACACGCACCCCGAGCCGCACTTGATCACGCCGCTCGCGTACCTCGGCTATCACGGGACCGTCGACAAGGCGCCCTACGACCACATCAACGGCGCCGAAGCGATGCGCGCGTTCGTCGGCCGTCTGCCGCGGGGCGAGCAGGACTACTTCGATGCGCTGCGCGCCTATGCCGACACCCTCTACGGCCGCATGCTCGCGTCGAGCGGGCGCCGCTACTTTCTCGATAAGACGCCGGCTTACGCCACGGTGCTGCCGTTCCTGACGGCGCTCTACCCGGAGGCGAAGTACATCGTCCTGACGCGCCATCCGCTCGCCGTGATGAGCAGCTACGCCAACAGCTTCTTCGTCGGCGATTGGCGCGCGGCCCACGAGTTCAACCCGATCCTCGAGCGCTACGTGCCAGCCATGGCTGCGGTGATTCGGGAGCGACGCGTGCCGCTGCTGCAGGTGGTGTACGAGCAGCTCGTGCGACAGCCCGAGCGAGAGCTGTCGCGCGTGTTCACGTTCTTGGGGCTAGAGAACGAGCCCGAGGCCGTGCAGTACGGCAAGCGCTTCGAAGCGCAAGCGGGAATGGGCGATCCGATCGGCGTGAAGAAGCACGATCGGCCCTCTACCGAGAGCGTCGACAAATGGGTGACCGAGCTGCGCTCGGATGCCAGAAAGCGCGAGCTCGCGCGCGCGTTGATCGATCGGCTCGACGAGCGCGACCTCGAGGTCTGGGGCTTCCCGAAGGAGGAGCTGCTCGCGCCGCTGTCGCAGGGCCATGGCGGCAAGCCGCCGAAGCCCCCGCTGTTCAACAAATACGTGTTCCAGCGGCGCGTGATGCTCGCTCTAAAAAAAGACATCGACAAGCGCCCGCACGGTCGCGTGATCAAGCGCCTCAAGTATTACTGCGACGTCTTGCTGCGCGAGCAGTAGCTCTGCCGTCGACGCCTCGGCGCGTCGCCTCGGCGCTCAGCTGTGCGCGAGCTGGCGCAAGACGTATTGGAGAATGCCGCCGTTCAGGTAGTACTCGACTTCCTGCGGGCCATCGAGCCGGACGCGCACGCGGAAGCTCTTGTCCCCGGCCTTGACGTCGACGATCATGCCCGGCGTGAGGCCGGCCGCGAGCCCGCGGATCTCGAACACCTCTTCGCCCGTCAGCCCGAGCGAGGCATGCGACTCGCCGGGCAAAAACTGCAGCGGGAGCACGCCCATGCCGACCAGGTTCGAGCG
>CAZYWR010000797.1:0-5153 GCA_964651185.1 uncultured Polyangiales bacterium | reverse complement strand
GCCGCAGCGTGTACCTGCTCGGCGGCGATCCCGAAGCGGCGCGCGCCGCGGCGGACAAGCTGCGCAGCGCCTCGCCCAACCTCGTGATCGCGGGCGTGAGCTCGCCTTGGGTGAGCGCCGAGCCCACCGAGCCCGAGCTCGCCGCGATCGCCGACGCGCTGCTCGCGGTGCGTCCCGACCTCGTGCTCGTGGCGTTCGGTTCGCCCAAGCAAGAGCGGGTCATCCACAAGCTGCGCGCGCGTTTGCCCGCCGCATGGTGGCTCGGGATCGGCATCAGTCTGAGCTTTCTCGCCGGCCACGTGCGGCGCGCGCCGCGCATCGTGCAGGTGCTCGGGCTCGAATGGATGCACCGCCTCGTCCAAGAGCCTCGACGCTTGTTTCGGCGCTACGTCATCGAGGACCTGCCGTTCGCGCTCGAGCTGTTCGGCCGCGTGGCCTTCGAGCGCGTGAGGAGCAAGGGCGAGTGAGCGATAAGCGTGAGTACATCACGGCCGAAGGCCACCGCCGTTTGGCGGAAGAGCTCGAGCGCCTCTTGCGCGTCGAGCGCCCGCGCGTGGTGCGCGGCGTCGCAGATGCCGCCGCCGAAGGCGATCGCTCGGAAAACGCCGAATACATCTACGGCAAGAAGAAGCTACGCGAGATCGACAAGCGCATCGAGTTCCTCACCAAGCGCATCGACGTGCTGTCCGTCGTCACCGACATCCCGCCCGAAGGAACGACCAAAGTCTTCTTCGGCGCCTTCGTCGATCTCGAAGGCGACGACGGGAAGACCACCTGCTACCGCATCGTCGGCGCCGACGAGACCGACGCCGAACGCGGCTACATCAGCATCGCCTCGCCCGTCGCGCGCGCGCTGATGGGGAAGCTGGTCGGCGACGAGGTCACGGTGCGCCGCCCGAAGGGCGAGGTCACCTTCACCGTGCTCGCGGTGCGTTATCGCCCGTAACCATTCGTCGAGCCGTGCAGCGCACGGATCCCCGAGCACTTATTTGTTGCTGGAGCCGAGCGACTGAACGGCGCCGGTCAGTCTCCGACGCTTGCGTCTCCGAGAGCGAACGACCGCGGTGTGCCCGCATCCGACGGCACACCAAGATCGAGTCCAGCCGCGTCGATGTCGAGATCGACCGCACCATCGTCGAAACCCGCGTCGCCGGCGTCCGCCTCACGCGGAGACACCCCGATGTACGGCGGAAGCAGCAGCGTGAAGGTGCCCGCGTCATCGCTCGTCGCTTGCGCGACGCGCACCGCGCGTGCGCCCTCCGGCTCGAGGCTCGGCACGATCGCAAAGGCGTCGACGTGCGCGTTCGAGACTGGGCGGCCGTCTTCCGTTTGCAGGCTGCCGCGCGCGAGCACCGGCAACTGCGGCTCGATGGCCCCTGACGGCGGAAACTCGCCGGCCTTGCCGATGCGGCGATTGTAGAGGAGGCACTGGGCGAAGCCGCTGCCTTCGGGCGGTACCGCTATCAGATCGTAGTAGCCTTCGTCGACGGTGAGCTCCACGGCGCCGTGCGCGTCGCTGACGGCTTCCGCCGTGCGATTGTGGCGAGCCACTTCATCCAAGTCGTAGCGGATGCCGAGCGCGTTCGCCGTGACCGCGACGAGCGGCATGGCGTTTCCGCGCGGGCTGACGACATGTCCGCGATAGGACGCGGCGCCTGCGACCCCAAAGGTGTATGGGCCCTGGAAGCCGCCATCGTATTGCGTCTCGATTTGAAATTCCTGACTCGTCGTCGCCACTCGTCGGAACGGATCGATGCCCGAGGTTGGTGTCACGAAGACGTGATAATCCCCGGGTAGCAGACTCGTACTGAGCTGACCATCACTTCCGACCGACGTCGTGACCGATGCGCTGCAGTGAAACGTGTTCTGCGGACTTCCGGGCTCCCGTAAGCGACACCAGTCGACCCCGCGCACGTCGCCCGTCGTGATCGGTAGCGGGAAGGTCGACAGAAACGTGACGTCGCCACTGACCTTCGTGCCAGATCCGTTCACCTCGACCGAACCGCGAAGCGGCACGGCTGTTGGCAGTTCCGGCATGGTGATCTTCGCGTCTTGGCGTAGGCCTGCCCCGTCGAAGGCGATGGCGACGAGCCACGGCGCGAGCACGGTTTCCAAGCCGAGCACGAGCTCATGACTGGAGAGCGTGTCCAGGACAGACCTCGGCGCACGCAGCGAAAACGCGCCAATCGCGTCCACTTCTTTGGCCGATCCATCTTCGGCGCTGGTCAAGCGTTTTCCCGTCGTACCCAGCGAGGACACGACCTGTCCGGTCTTTTTGTCCTGCAGCCGCAGCTTGAAGCCGCTCGGAACAGGATTGTCGTTTTCGTCGGCCATGGTCGCGTTGAAGAGCACCAAGTCCTGCGCGCCATAATCGAAGGGAACGTTGGGGCGATCGGTGGTGCCGGTGCGCAGGGCGAACATGCCAGGCGGGAACGCGACGCTCTCGGGGCCGAGCGGGAACACGAGCACTTCGTAGTCTGTGTCCGGTTCGAGCCGTGCGCTGAACGAGTTTATCGTCTGGCCCGACTCATCCATCTGTGGTTGGGTCAAGACGCTTATGTTGTGTGTCAGATACGGTTTCGCCGTCGCTGGAACGGGCACGAACGCGACCTCTGCTTCGATCGTCCCCATGCGCCCGTCCAAGCGAGTCCCGTTCACGTTGCCGGTGACGAGCACCGCACGAGGGATGGAAATCCTGCCGTTCGTCGGGATCCCTGTCGCGGTGCCAGTCTCGACCGTCCAGCGCGCCACCAAGCCGGCCCCGCCGTTCGCGTCGGGCGTGATCTCGAGGGCGAGCGGAAACGGACGCGTCGCCTCGAGCTGATAACAGATCCCGAGCTTTGCGTCGCAGCGGTAAGGCTCACCGCATTCGAAGTCTTGCGCACAGCGATTGAGGGCCGGTTTGGTCGCCTCGCGATCCGCGCAGCCCAGGAGCACGAGCGTGGCCAACCACGGCGCCCGTTTCACGGCACGCCTCCCTCCCCGCCGTCCCCGCCATCGACTCCGGCATCCACCCCCGCGTCGAACAGCGTTTCACAGCTCAAGGGGCTGGCTTCGGGTTGCTCGTCGGCCGGGGCCCGCACGAACCAATCGGTGGTGGCGACACCAAGGCTGTTGGGGACGAGCGGACCGCTCCGCTGATCGGGAATGTAGTTTGCAATGACGACTTGCACGAGGTTGCAGCTTCGTTTGAAGCTCGCCTTGGGGATGCAGTAAGAAGCTTCGCGGTCCACGCTGAGTGGCGACGTCACCGGGAACGGGGAGAATCCGCCGCGGGGGTCGCCAGGTTCCCCGTTGACCAGCCAGAATCCGAAGAGCTCCTCCTCTACGTCGCGATCCTGCATGTGGATCACGAACTGCATTCCTTCTCCGACGAACGGCTGGCACGCGGGGTCGCCGCCGAACGGATAATGCGTGAACTGGAAGGGGCTGACCCGCTGCACGCTGGTCGGGTTGCTGGGCGCCAGAAAGTGCACCTCGTCGGTGACCACGCAGGCGCTCGAAACGAGCAGGCCGAACGCCGATAGGCGTCGCAGCGCGCGCGCTGCTCGTCCTGCTCGCATGGCCATCGCTCCTTCGACCAACGCTCCGCTCTCCATCAACCGCGCCGAACCCGATCTATTCGATGCCGCCCGGCTCGGGCGCGTCCGGCTCGCGCTCCAGGTAGCGGAAGATCGTGCGCGGGTCGACCCCGAGGTCGCGTGCGGTCTTGGTGCGGTTGCCATTGTTGCGCTCGAGCACCTCGAGGATGTAGCGCCGCTGGAAGTCCTCGCGCGCCTGCGCCAACGACATGATCGGCTCGAGCGCCTCCGGGAAGAGGTCGAGGTCTTCGGGGCCGATCAGCGTGCGATCGCACAGCACGAGGGCCTTTTTGATGCGGTTTTCGAGCTGCCTCACGTTGCCCGGCCAGCTGTATTTGCGCATCGCGATCAGCGCGTTCGGCGTGAAGCCCTTCACCTTGGCGCCGTACTCCTCCGCGTACTTGCCGAGCAAGAACTTGGCGATGACGATCACGTCGTCGCCGCGCTCGCGTAGGGGTGGCAGATGCAAGTTCACGACGTTGAGCCGGTAGTACAGGTCTTCGCGGAACTCGCCCGATTGGATGCGCTCCTCCAGGTTCCTGTGCGTGGCGGCGACCACGCGGATGTCGCAGCGCTCGGGCTTGGAGTCGCCGACCTTGACCACCACGCGCTCCTGCAGCGCGCGCAGCAGCTTTACCTGCAGTGACACCGGCATCTCGCCGATCTCGTCGAGGAAGAGCGTGCCGCCGTCGGCTTGTTGGAACTTGCCGAGCCGGGTCGCGACCGCTCCGGTGAAGGCGCCGCGCACGTGCCCGAACAACTCCGACTCCATCAGGTTCTCGGGGATGGCGCCGCAGTTCACGACCACGAACGGCCCGTTCTTGCGCGGGCTGCGGTTGTGGATCTCGCGCGCGATGAGCTCCTTGCCGGTGCCGGTCTCGCCCGTGATCATCACGCTGATATCGGTGCTCGCGACCTTCTCGACCTTGCGGAACACCTCGACCAACCCCGGGCAGCTGCCCACGATGTCGCCGAAGCGCTTGAGCTCGAGCCGCTCCTGCAAGCGGTCGCGGTCGCTCTTGAGCTGATCGAGCAAGAGCGCGCCCTGCAGAATCAGCGAGGCCTGACCCGCGAAGATGGTGAGCACGTCGAGGCTGTGTTCCTCGAACAGGTTCACGACGTTGTCGTTGCCCACGTACAAGAGCCCGAGCAGCTCGCCCTGCGAGATCAACGGCGCGCACATCACCGAGCAGAGCTTCAGGTTCATCACGCTCTCGCTGGTCTTGAACTCGGCGTCGTGCAGCGCGTCGCTCACGATGAGCGGCCTGCGTTGCGCGAGCACCTTGGCGACGATGCTGTCGGACAGGTGATGCACGCCGTTGGCGATGTCCTCCTGCCGCAGATTGCGCGCGACCGCGATCTCCGGGCCGCCCTCGCGCACCAAGAGCAAGAAGCCCTTGTCCGCGTGCGTGACCTCGACCACCGCGTCCATGAGCGCGCGCAAGAGCTCCGAGAAGTCGCCGGTGTGCATGAGCCGCTGGCTGAAGTCGTAGAGCTTGCGCAGGCCGGCGATCTCGCCCGCGTCGCTGTCGCCCTCGGCTGCGACGGCGTGGGTCTCGTCGTAGACCGAGA
>CAZYWR010000796.1:0-3149 GCA_964651185.1 uncultured Polyangiales bacterium | reverse complement strand
CGCACCCGGAGCAGGCGCTGATCGACGTCGCGCATTCGCTGGTGACCTCGCGCAGCCACCACGAGCACCGCGCCGTGTTCGTCGCGTCGACGCCGGCGGAGCTCGGACAGAGCTTGCGCGGGCTCGCGCAGCACGGCGCGGATCCATCGGCTGCGCTCGCGCAGGCGAAGATCGACGGCAAGCTCGTGTTCGTCTTCCCAGGTCAAGGCTCGCAATGGCGGGGCATGGCCAAGGAGCTGATGGCCAGCGCGGAGCCGTTCACAGAGCAGCTCCGCGCATGCGAACGGGCGCTCGCGCCATTCGTGAACTGGTCGCTCTTCGAGGTGCTGCAGGCCGACGACGACGGCGCGCTCGAGCGCGGCGACGTGGTGCAGCCGACGTGGTTCGCGGCCATGGTCTCGCTGGCGGCGCTCTGGCGCGCGCGCGGCGTCGAGCCGGACGCAGTGGTCGGCCACAGCCAAGGCGAGATCGCCGCCGCCTACGTCGCGGGCGCGCTGTCGCTCGAGGACGCTGCCCGGGTCGTCGCGCTCCGCGCGC
The DNA here is from genome assembly GCA_964651185.1 of uncultured Polyangiales bacterium. Lineage (GTDB taxonomy): Bacteria > Myxococcota_A > Polyangia > Polyangiales > DASUME01 > DASUME01. Next base: position 2,612 of record CAZYWR010000796.1, on the reverse strand, counting down.
GCGCGCTGACGCGGCTCAGCGGTCGCGGCGGCATGGCCGCCGTGGAGCTGGCCGCCGATGCGCTACAAGCTTGGCTCGCTCCGTATCAGGGTCGCCTGTCGATCGCGGCGATCAACGGACCGAGCGCGAGCGTGGTGTCCGGCGACGTGGAAGCGCTCGAGACCTTACTCAAGGATCTCGAGCGCGCCGAGGTTCTGGCGCGCCGCGTCCGCGTGGATTACGCGTCGCACTGCGCCCAGCTCGAGGAGATCGAGGAGGAGCTCGCGCAGGCGCTGGCCGGGATCGCGCCGAGGCCGACCCGCATTCCGCTCTACTCCACGGTGCGCCCCGGCGTGCTGCCCGGTGAGGCGTTGAACGCCGGATACTGGTACGAGAACGGACGCGGCACGGTGCGCTTCGCCGAGGCGATCGAGGCGCTCATCACGGCCGAGCACCGCCACTTCGTCGAGGTAAGTCCGCATCCGGTGTTGACCCAAGCCGTGCAGAGCACGGCGGACGCGGCTTCCCAGACCGTGTCGGTGGTCGGCACGCTACGTCGCGAGCAGGGCGGACTCGCGCGCTTCTTCTTGTCGCTCGGCGAGCTCTACGCGAGGGGCTGCACGCTCGACTGGACGCGGGTCATCCGCGGCGGCCGCCGCGTGTCGTTGCCGACTTACGCTTTTCAGCGCGAGCGCTACTGGCCCGAGGGCGACCGCCTGCTGCGCGCGGAAGATCTGAGCTCGGTTGGGTTGATCGCGGTCGATCATCCGTTTTTGGGCGCGAGCGTGATGCTCGCCGAGGGCGAGGGCGTGGTGTTCACCGGTCGGCTGTCGTTGGACAGTCAGCCGTGGCTCGCTGGCCACGCCGTCTTCGGCACGACCATCGTGCCGGGAACCGGCGTGGTGGAGTTGGCGCTCGCGGCGGCCCACCGCGTGGGACTCGACGTCATCGAAGAGCTGACCTTGGAGGCTCCGCTCGTGCTGCCGGAGGGCACGGCGTTGCAGCTTCAGCTCGTGCTGGCTGCGCCCAACGCTGCGGGTGAGCGCGGGCTGAGTGTGTATGCGCGCCGCGAAGATGGCGGGCCGGATGGAGCCTGGACGCGGCATGCCAGCGCAACGCTTGCGTCGAGCGCACAGGGCGCCGAAGGTTCATCCGAAGCATTTCGCGCGTGGCCGCCTGCGGGCGCCACAGCGCTTCCGCTCGAAGGGTTCTACGACGAGCTGTCCGGTGCAGGTCTGGTCTGCGGCGAGCTCTTCCGCGGCCTGCGCGCGGCGTATCGACGCGGCGAAGAGCTCTTCGCCGAGGTGCGGCTGCCGCAAAGCGCGAGCGCCGAGGCGGCCCGCTACGGCATCCATCCAGCGCTGCTCGACTCGGCGCTGCATGTGTTCGCGGCGCGCCGCGAGTCGAGCGAACTGGGTCTGCCGTTCGTGTGGAGCGGCGTCAGGTTGCACGCGACGGGCGCGACGGCGCTGCGCGTCCACGCCGAGGCGCACGGCAGCGAGCAGTTCAGCCTCTCGTTCGCAGACGAGACCGGTCAGCTCGTCGGGCGCATCGCGAGCCTGCGCACGCGTTCCGCAAGGAGCGCGCAGGCGCGCGCCGCGCGCGGGGTCGGCGACGCGCTCTATCGCCTCGATTGGGCTCACGTGTCGGCGCCGGAGAGCGCGGCGTTGCGCTGGTCGCTCTTGGGCGGCGACGCCGCGTCCTGCGCGCTGCCGGCTCCGGCGTCGAGCTACCCCGATCTCGCCGCCCTGCGACGCGAGCTCGACGCAGGCGCCGCGGCCCCTGAGCTCTTGGTTTGGCCCTGCGTCGGCCCTGCGCGAGGCGAGCTCATCGCCCACGCGCATGAAACGAGCACTCTCGCGCTCGAGCTGCTTCAGGCCTGGATCGGCGACGAACGCCTTGGCGCCACGACGTTGGTCGTGCTCACGCGCGGCGCCGTCGCGGCGACGAGCTCCGATCGCGTGCTCGATCTCGCGCGCGCGCCCCTGTGGGGCCTCGTGCGCAGCGCACAAACCGAGCGCCCCGATCGCGACCTGAAGCTCCTCGATCTGGACGACGCGACGGAGCTGTCGGAGGGCTTGTGGCTCGGTGCGCTCGCGGCGCGCGAGCCGCAGCTCGCGCTGCGGGAAGGCGCGCTGCGGGCTCCACGCCTGACACGTTCGGCCGGCGATCTGAGCGTTCCCGATGCGGCAGCGTGGTCGCTGCAAGTCGGGACGAGGGGCACCTTCGACGGACTCAAGCTGCAGGCGCAAGCGCCGCGCGCGCTCGCGGCGGGCGAGGTGCGCATCGCGATGCGCGCCGCCGGCTTGAACTTCCGAGACGTGTTGGTCGCCCTGGGTGTGGTGCCCGGCGACGCGGACTCGATCGGGTCCGAAGGCGCCGGCGTCGTGCTCGAGGTCGCTCCGGATGTCTCCGACTTGCGCGCGGGGGACGCCGTGATGGGACTGCTCCCGCACGCGTTCGGTCCCAGCGTGATCACCGATCGACGCACGGTGGTGCGCATCCCGGCCGAGCTGACGTTCGCGCAGGCGGCGGGAATCCCGTTGGTGTTCCTGACGGCGGCCTTCGGTCTGTTCGACCTGGCGCGGCTCCAGGCGGGCGAGCGCGTGCTGGTGCACGCCGGGGCGGGCGGC
>CAZYWR010000795.1:0-4649 GCA_964651185.1 uncultured Polyangiales bacterium | reverse complement strand
TCCAGCGCCGCATCCGAACGACGCAGGCGCACGCTGACGGCGTGAAGCACGGAAGCCAGCGCGATCCCGCGGCCGCCCGGGCGCCAGGCGTCTTCGTGCACGAGCTCCTCGATGTTCGGCAAGAGCGCGTTCATGAGCGCCCGCACCTGTTCGACCGTCGCGGTGCCCGTCACCGCGATCTTGTCGCGCGTGAGCTCTTCGTCCGGCTCCCAGCTGACGTCGATGCCTTCGAGCGCCTCGAGCGCGTCGACGAACGAGAAGGGATCGAGCTCGCTGGTCAGCTCGACCTCCAAGTCCACATACTCCGGCCGCGTCGCCGAGGCGCTGCGCTGGCGGACCACGATGTCTGCGTACTTCATCTGCGGCCGCACGTAGCGCACGGAGTCGGCCGTGCGCTTTTCGATCTGCTCGAGCACCTGTTCGCGCGTGTATCCGCGCTTGGCCATGTCGCGCTCGATCTTCCACTCCCGCCGCAGCTCCTCGCGCGGGTCGACGAAGATCTTGAGCTCGAGCAGCTGCCGCTGCGACGACAGATAGAACGGGTGCAGTCCCACGATCGCCAAGAAGTCGTTCGGCTTGATCAGGAGCGGGCTCGTGAAGCGCCCGGCGTCGTGGTCGTAGTGGCGTTTGCGCACCTCGCCGCCGCGCCGGAGCGCCGCGAGCGCGTCGAGCTGCGCGTTGAGCAGGTTGCCCCGCGGATCGAGGTGCGTGTAGCGGCGCCACATGACGTGGCCGCGCTCCCACTTGTGATCGTCGTCGCCGTTGATCAGGCTGAGCTGGGGGCCGAGCACGGTGGCGAGATCGCGCCCGATCGTGTGCTTGCCGGCGCCGCTGTCGCCGCCGATGCCGATCATGAAGCTCTGCTCGCGGAAGCGATAGACCGCGTTCGAGCGCACGCCTTTGCGGTACATCTCGACCCCGGCGAGCGCGGTCGCCGAGAACAGCAACGTCCAGGCGATGCTCGCGCCGTGCGGCCCGAAGATGCCGGGCAGGGCCGCGCTCAGTTGCGCCGCCTTGCGCGCGCCAAACCCAGCGCCCAGCACCGGATCGGCGGCTTCCAAGAACACCTGCGGGTCACCCACGAAGAAATAGGCGAGATACGCTCCCGAGAGCGTGAGCAAGACGAAGCGCCCGATGCGCGAGAAGCGCACGCCCAGATAGGCCGCGAAGGGAATCGACCAGATGAACCAGCCCGGCTGCGGCGGCACCAGCGCGACCAGCGCCACGTACAGCGCACCGATGAACATCAGCGTGAGCTCGCGGTTCACCTTGCGGTAGCTCGCGAAGCGCAAGATCGCGACGAGCACCGCCGCGGGCGCCACGTAGAGCACGAGCCCGTGGAAGCCGTAAGGGATCGACACCGCCCACAGCTTGTCGGCCTCGACGCTGCCGAACACCATGGTGCGAAACGCCGGCGAGCTCAGCACGGGCGAGTACAGCGCGGCCGTGGTGAGCGCGGCGGTGCCGGCGAACTCCAGCGCGGCGAACGGACGCTTGCGCTGGCGCGCCAGGAAGACCAGCGCAAACGGCAGCGCGATCAGCAGGTGGAGCTTGGTCGCGAGCGCGAACCCGAACACGAACCCCGCCACGCGCGTGCGCTGCGCGAACATCGAGAACAGCGCCAGGCAGAGCAGCGCGGTCGGGATCAAATCGAGCTGACCGTGCACGTACGTGGCGTAAAGCACGATCGGGCTCAGCCAATACCAGGCGATCGCGTCGCGCGCGTGCAGGCGCAGCCAGCGCATCAGCAGCACGCAGATCGTCAGGTCCGCGGCGAACACGGGGAGGCGTAAGAGGAAGAGCCCCAGGTGCGACGAAGGGTCGAACGAGAGCGCGAGCGCCGGCGCAAACGGCAGCGAGACCAGCGCCAGCATCCCGGGCCCGTAAGGAAACGCCATCGGCTCGCCGCGCTCGAGAAAGGTGTTCCAAGGGTTGGCGAAGTGCCCGCGTACGAACTCGTAAGCGAACGGAGCGAACCAGCGCGTCGCGAAGTGCGATCCCAAGAGCGCCGCCGGGATGAGCTTCAGCGCGCAGCCCACCCAAAACAGCGGGCTCGCGCGCAGCGTGGCCCACTCGTTGCGAACCTCGATCTGTACGAGTTCGCGCTGGCTGCGCGGGAGGGCTAGCGCAGGTGCGGGAACCGAAGGAGCGCCAGAGATCATCGTCATACAGTCCAGAGATCCGGACGCTTGGTGCAGACGGCATGGAAGGGACGCGCGCGCAGGCTGGAACGAAACCTGCCGATCGCCTCGACTCCGTGCCCCTGCAGCTCGGGGCTGACGACACATAGCTGAAAATGCTGGGCCGCCTGCGCCCACGCGTCAGCATCGTCCGGATAAGCGCTAAAGCAGTCGACCCAGCACCACGCGGCCTTTCCCGCCCAAGCGAGGGCGCCCTCGAGTGGCTCGTGCTCGGACCAGCGAACCGCGAATCTGTGCTCCCCGCTCCGCCACAACTTGAAGGCGGCCGGTGCAGAGCAATCCAAAAAGAAGAAGTCTCGAATGTCGTGGCGCTGCGCCAGCTCGAGCACGCGCCCCTCGATACCCTCGCACTTCACGTTGAAGATGCATGGCCGCCCGCCCACGAGCGAAAGAAACTCCTCGATCGTGGGACCCTCCGTAAACGGATCGTGCGTCACGATGACGCGGTCGCCATCCGAACGCAGATCGAACTCGATGCCGAGCTGTTCGGGTACGGAGGCGAGCTCCGTCAGACTATTCACCCGATGACGATAATAACGAGGCATCTCTCTCGAGAAGTGCACCACGTTTCGGATCATACACCCGCTACATCGCGGGCCGGCCGTGCCATGCCTGCGGCGCTGACGACTCGTTGCCGCCGCTGTGCTTCGGCGTCATAGATGTGCGGCGCATAGGGGGCGCAGTCTGCACTGGATGATTGTGCGAATGATCAGCGCACGCGATCCCGAGGTGGTCGCGGCAAGCGCCGTGCGCATCGCCCTCACGGCCCGCGCGAAACCCGTGCTTTCAGCTTTGCGACTCGGGCTGGTCGCTCACCGCGGGGACGCCGCTTCCGCGCAGCTGCAGGAGCCCGCCGAGCGAGGAGACGACGACGTTGCAAGCGAGCATCGACAGCGACGTCGCGAGCGCGTCGGCGCGCGCCACGCCGATGCGGGCCAGCAGCAGGACGAGCGCGGTGTCGCGTGCGCCGGCACCGGCGACGGTCAGCGGGAAGTAGGCGGCCAAGGTCCCGAGCGGAAAGATGGCCATCGAGCTCGCAAATGTGACGTTCGGCACCAGGGCATGAATGACGACGTGACCCGTCATCGAGACCGCGATGTGCGTCAACACGGAAAGGACCAGCGCGATGACGATGGGTGCCGGATGCTCCATCAGAGGCAGCGACGCGGCATAGCGCCCGAGCCACCGTGGCAGAAAGCGGCTGGCCCGCCGCCCGAGCGCCACCGCGACCACGGCGAGGAGGGCAGCGCACAGCCCCACCCCTGCATAGAACAGGACGAGCGGGTTGCCGAATGGACTCGCCAGCGTGGCCAGACCCGCCAGCACCAGGAGCCCCGCGAAGCCACATACCCGCTCCACGAACACGACCGCGACGGAGCGGGTGGCGGCGCCGTCGCGAAAGTAGTGCCGCGTAGCGTAACCACGATAGACGTCCCCGCCGACTGCACCAGGAAGCAAGTTATAGAACATCGCGACTAGGTACAGACGCAACGATTCGCCCCAAGTCGGCAAGGTGTGCGCGCCACCAGCCACTAGCAGCGCGCGCCAACGCACCACGCTCGTGGCGATTGCGCACGTCATCGCTGCTAGCGATCCCGTTACCGCGGACGCAGGAATCCGGCGCACCGACGCCGTCACGGCGCGCACATCGATCCGGCTGAACAAGTATCCGAGGACTACGGCCGTTACGACCACTCGCGCGATGACGCCGAGGGCAAAGCGAAGCCGTGAGCGGGGTTCTGTATGGGGCGAACCCATCGTCGCATCCGAGATTGGCAGGCGTGGCCCTCTAGTCAAGCCACGAACCGTGCCAGCGCCGTCCTTGCGCTGGCTGGTGATTCGACTTAAGCGAAGCGGATGCGTCAGCGCCCCTGGCCTCCCCTCGCCCGCGGCGGCGAGGACGATCCTGATGCTGGTCCGGAGCCGCGGCTGATCGACTCGCTACAGATAGCGAAGGCGTGCAGCGCACACCTCGACCGCATCGGAGCTCTGTTGGCCTTCCTCTACGGATTGCCGTCGCTCGGGTACCCTTTCGGGCGCGATCAGGGGATCTTTTTCTACGTCGGACGAGAGTGGGCAGCGGGCCGGGTGCCGTATCGCGAAGCCTTCGACATCAAGCCGCCGGGCATCTACGCCGTCTACGCGGTCGCGGGCTGGGTGCTCGGCGAGCAGCTCTGGGCCATCCGCGTGACCGAACTATTCGCGGTACTGCTGATGGGCTGGTGTGTCGCTCACACCGTACGCCGCGAACGCCCCCTGCCGGCCGGCTTCACCGGTGCAGTCATCTTGGTTACATCAGGCTTTTACTACACTGTCTTCGACTATTGGGACACGGGGCAAGTCGAGTTTTGGGAGGGATTGTTTGCGCTCGCAGGTTACGCAGCGGCGGAGCGCTTGCAGAGCTGGCGCAGAGCAGCCGCTGTCTCGGGAGCGCTCGGCGCCGTTGCG
>CAZYWR010000794.1:0-4442 GCA_964651185.1 uncultured Polyangiales bacterium | reverse complement strand
GAAGAGCTCCCGGCGGCGCTCACGGCACGCTGGCCCGAGCTCGGCCGCGCGCGTTGGCGTCGCGGTGGGCTGCCTCCGCGATGGTCCGCTCCGCGAATAGCGTTCGCACGCGCTCGTCGAGCGCCGCCAGCTGTGCGGCATACCGGCGCTCGGCGTCGTCCCGCGCGGCCACGAGCGCGCCGTTTTCGAGCGCGAGCTCGCGGTTTCTGGCCGAGAGCTCGTCGTTGGCGCCGTGCATCTCGTCGAGCAGCGTGCGCAGTTCTTCGGTCGACGTGTGCAGCTCTTCGCGTGTGCTCTCGAGCTCGTCGGTGACTGCTTCGAGCTCCTCGGATGTGGCGGTCAGCTCCTGTCGCATCCCGAGTGCGACGAGCGCCTCCGGCGCGGCGAAGAGATCGAGATCCTGCTCTTCGAAGCTGAGGAGCCGGAGCGGATGCCTGCCCGGGGTCCCGAGGATTCGCGCGATCACCTGCACGACCACCTTGTGGTGGTCCAAGGTGAGCAGGACCGGGTTGCCGATCGCTGCGCCGTGGCGCGCTTGCGGTGCGCGACGTCCGAGCAGCGCCTTGACCTCGGATTGCAGCTCCGGAAGGCAGAGGTCGGCGATGCTGCGTGGAATGGCGGGCAGCGACGGGCGCAAGTAACGATGGATGCCGCCCGAGACGTAGAGCACGCGACCGTCGCCGTCGACGAGCGCCGCCGCCGGTGCGTAGGCGCGGACCAGCGCTTCCTGCACGGCCGCGTGCAAGTTGGGAGGCGGGCTCAGGCGCGCTTCCGGCCGCGGGCCGGAGGAACGCGCATTCGCCGGCGCAAAAGAAAGGATGGCGGCGAGGTTGGGCGCAGCGCCTTCCTTGCGGCGCAGCACCTCGGCGCTCGCGTCGCTGTGCTCGAACAACCCATTCGACAGCGAGCTGGCGTCGTCTGCGCCGAGCACCAGGCAACCGCCCGCGCGCAGCGCGTAGTGCAGCTTGGCGACCAGATGGTGGCTCGTCGCGTCGTTGCCGAGCCGCGAGCGGCAGCTGATCAGGTCGAGATTGGACAGCGGCGGTTGGCTCACGACATCGTGCACCGCGAACACGCAACAGTCGCGGATGCGCTTCTTCACCGAGATCACCTCGCCGCGCCGCGCGAGGTAGTGGCGCAGGGCTGGCGGCACGGCGCCTAGGGTCGCCGCCGGATAACGGCCCGAGCGCGCCGCTTGGGTCGCCCGGGGGTCCGGGTTGGTGGCGAACACGCGCAGGGTGACGTCGTCGACGAGCTCGCCCAGCGAGTCGTACGCGAGCATCGCGTAGCTGTAGGCGTCCTCGCCGTGTCCGCCCTCGACGACCCATATGCGAAACGCGTCTCCGGGTCGCTTCGCGCGGACGATGCGCTCGATTTCCGTGCGAATCGACGCAAATAGAGCCGCGTCGTCGAACAGACCAGCGGGTCCACGCTCGGTCAGAACGTGGCCGTCGGCGTGCGAGACCTTTGCGCCCTCAGGCAAGACAAGTCGTCCGGCCATGCTCCCGCCCCCCGGCTGAACCACTTATGCGTACCAAAGAAAAGCGCCTCGAGCCCGCAAAACAAAGAGCGGATCTGAAAAGCTCTCGCTGATCGCTTGCGGCGGCGGCCGCCATCCCCGGCGCCATCGCTCGTCCCCCTACTTACACGGCTCGTCCCGCTCGCTTGCGGCGGTACCGCGCGCGCAGCGCTCTGCTCAGTCCGCTTCGAGATCGGCGCGACCCTGCCGCAGCAACCTGCTCACACGGACATACGCAGAGGCGCCCTCCCGATGGGGACGCAAGTCAAGCTGCGCGCCAGCGGCGCGATCGGCGGGCCTTCACGCAGGCCAGGGCGCACGTGGTCAGCTTCAGCATGCGCCAGTCCCCGACCGGCGTGCCCATCCCTGCGTTGACGACGTAGCCGAGCGCGGCGCCGTGTTGCGGGCTCGCCCAAGCGCCCGAGCCGTTGTAGCCGGAGTGGCCGAAGGCGCCGCGTACGATGCCGAACTTGCTGAACACGGCGTGAAATCCGAGCCGCCAGCGCATCGGCGCGAGCAGCACCCCGTCGGGACCATGCGCGTGCACGCGCGTGGCTTCGGCGACCGTCTGCGAGGACAGCAGGCGCACGCCGTCGAGCGCGCCCCCAGCGCCGAGCAGCGCGTAAAAACGGGCGAGATCGCGGCCCGAGAACAGACCGTTGACCGCCGGAATGCAGGCGCGCAGCACCTCCGGGGACGAAAAATCCCAGTTCTCCACGCCGCGCGGCGAGAACGCGCGGTGCATGCGGCGCGGGTTCATCGGGATGCCGACGAGATTCAGGCCGCGCGCCAAAAGGCGCATGCGATCTGCCTTCACGCGGCGCCGTGCTTGGCGCTCCTCCGCGGACTCGTCGGAGGTGCGCCCGGGCGCGCGATTGATGTTGCGCGCGGCGCGCGCGATGGCCTCTTCGGGCGCGCCGATGAAGAAGTCGCGCAGGCCGAGCGGCTCGGCGATCTCTTCGCGAATGAAGCGCGAGAGTGGCTTGCCCGAGACCCGGCGCACGATCTCGCCGACCAAGTGGCCGTAGGTCATCGCGTGATAGGCGTGGTAGCGACCCGGCGCGTGCGCTGCGGGGGCGCGCTCGAGCGCGTGGATGGTCGCGTCCCAGTCGAACAGCACGTCGGCGTGCTCGACGATGCTTCGCACCGCGTATAGGCCGGCGGCGTGGGAAAGCGCCTGCCGCACGGTGATCGCGCCCTTGCCATTCTGCGCGAACTCGGGCCAATACGTGGCGACGGGCTCGTCGTAACGCACGAGCCCGCGGTCTTTCAAGATGTGCAGCGCCGTCGCGGCCACGGGCTTGCCCGTCGAGTACGAGACGCTCGGAGTGTGTTCTTCCCAAGGATCTCCCGCTGCGTTGCGCGGGCCTCCCCACATGTCGAACACGGGCCTGCCGTCTTCGTAGATGCACAGCGCAGCGCCGCCGTGCGGCGGTGCGCGCAGGATCGCTTCGAGCTGAAGCGCGAGGGGTTCGAACCCTGGTTCGTGGTGGCCGACGAGCATCGCGGCCTAGGCTATGAGCTGAGGGCGAGCGCGTCCAGAAGAACCGCAGCACGCGCGAGCGGCCTGGCATATGCTGCGGGCTGGATAGCATGGCCGTGATGATCCCTCCCCGATGCGCGGTCCTGGCGCTCGCGAGCGCGTGCGCGTGCGCGCCGGCCGATGAAGTGCGGCACGTGCTCGACGGCGGCATGCTCGCAGATGCCGGCGCAGTCGCGGACGTAGGCGATGACGCCAGCGACCCGCTCGGCGCGGCGATCCCGATCGGCGATCTCGACGCCGGCGCCTGCACTTGGAGTCCGCGCCGCTGCGGCGTGCGCAGCGAGGCGCTCGCGGTTCCAGTGGGCTCGCCGTACGGGCCGCTCGAGCTGCAGAGCGTGGGCGTTTATTACTGGAACGGTTTTACGGTCGGCACCGGGCTCTGGTTCGAAGGCACGGTGGCGGGTCGACCGTTCGTGCTCTCCGCGGAGCGCTCGAACGAGCTGATCGACGGCGGTCTGGTCGCTGCGACGCCGCCTGGTCGCTACGCCTCCGGGGACAGTTGGTCCGATCTGTACGCGCGCCTGCTCATGTGCGGTCGCACGCTCGAGCTACATCAGGCGGAGCTCGTGATCGACCGCCACGAGGTGCCTCATCCGATCGAAGTCGGATCGCCGATCGTGCTCATGGGACATCTGACCGTGTCCGATCCTGGCTGGTCGTTCGAGGTGCCGTTTCAGATCGAGGTGGTCTGCGACATCCTCAACCGCACCTGACGCGCGCGTTCAGCCCAGGCGGTCGCGGTAGCTCTCGTAGCCGAAGCGCTTCACCAGCTGATAGCGGCCGTCGCCGTGGCGCAGCGCGATGCTGGGCAGGCGTACACCGTTGAAGTTGGAGGTCTTCACCATCGTGTAGTGGCTCATGTCGAGCAGCACGATGCGCTCGCCGACGCGCAGCTCGTGGTCGAACGAGTAGTCGCCGATCACGTCGCCGGCGAGACAGGTGAGCCCGCCGAGACGATAGGTGTGCGCTTTTTCTCCCGGCGCGCCCGCGCCGACGATCTCCGGGCGATAGGGCATCTCGAGCACGTCGGGCATGTGGGCGGTGGCGCTCGTGTCGAGGATGGCGAGGGGCATGCCGTTGTGCACGATATCGAGCACGGTCGCGACCAACACGCCGGTGCGAATGGCGATGGCCTCTCCGGGCTCGAGGTAAACCTCGACGCCGTGGCGCGCTTTGAACTCGCGCACCAGCCGCACCAGCAGCGGCACGTCGTACCCCGGGCGCGTGATGTGGTGGCCCCCGCCGAAGTTGACCCACTTGCGGCCCTTCACGTGGGCGCCGAACTTGCGCTCGAAGGCGGCGAGCACGCGCTCCAGTGAGTCGGCTCCGAGCTCGCACAGCGCATGAAAATGCAGGCCGTCGAGACCCTCGAGCAGATCG
>CAZYWR010000793.1:0-1697 GCA_964651185.1 uncultured Polyangiales bacterium | reverse complement strand
CGTGCTGCTCATCTACTGGGCCTTTCGCGCGAACTACCGGGCGGCGGCGGCGTTCGAGGAGGTGACCGTCACGGCCTCGGAGCTGCGCGTGCGCAAGGTGAGCCATCGGGGGGAGGTCGCCGAATGGACGCTCAATCCGCTGTGGGTGAAGCTCGACCGCGACACCCACGAGGAGTTCGGCATCGAGCGGCTGTTCCTCGTCTCGCGCGGCCGCAAGCTGCCGATCGCCGCATTCCTCGGACCGCGCGAGAAGGAGAGCTTCGCCGCCGCGCTCGCGACCGCCATCGGCGAGGCGAAGCGCGGTCCGACGCGCACCACGTTTGATTGATCCTGCTAACTCGCGCGCAATTCCGGCTCTGTCGATCGCCGCATACACAGCCTGTTTCCCTCCCCCGCAAGGGTCCCGCAAGGAGGAGGAAATTCAACTCAGCGTGTGGCCTTAACACGCAACAAATCGAAGCGTGGTGCGGCGGCTGACGCATCCACGCCATCGGCGAGCGGCTTGGCGCTGCTCACGCCGCCAGATCGAGCTTCTCCGCAACCGTCGAATCGGCATTGAGCCGGTAGACCAGCGGCACGCCGGTGGCGAGCTCGCGCTTGACGATCCCCTCGGGCGAGAGCCGGTCGAGCACCATGACAAGCGCACGCAGCGAATTCCCATGCGCGACGACGAGCGTCTTCTCGCCGCGCATCACGCGCGGGAGGATCTCCTGGATGTAGTAGGGCAGCACGCGCGCGGCGGTGTCCTTCAGGCTCTCGCCGCCGGGCGGCGCGACATCGTAGGAGCGGCGCCAGATGTGGACCTGCTCCTCGCCCCAGCGCTTGCGCGCGTCGTCCTTGTTGAGGCCCGACAGGTCGCCATAGTCGCGTTCGTTGAGGGCCTGATCGCGCAGCACCGGGATACGTGGCTGGCCCATCTCTTCGAGCATCAGGTCGAGCGTGCGCTGCGCGCGCTTGAGCGCCGAGGTGAAGCCGACGTCGAAGCGGATGCCCTGCGCCTTGAGCTTGCGGCCGGCCGCGCGCGCCTCGGCGATGCCCTGCTCCGTCAAATCGACATCGCGCCAGCCGGTGAACTGGTTGGTGAGGTTCCAGGCGCTCTGGCCATGGCGCACGAGCACGAGAAGTCGTTCGGTCATTCTCTCCAGCCCTCGATCTGTTTCTACATGTCGGCGAGGCCGAGCACGTCGGCCATCGAATAAAGACCCGGCGCGCGGTCGCGCGCCCACCGGGCGGCGGCGAGCGCGCCGCGCGCGAAGATCATGCGGTCCTCCGCGCGGTGCACGAGCTCGATGCGCTCGGCCGGCCCTGCGAAGATCACCGTGTGATCGCCCACCACCGTGCCGCCGCGCAGCGTGGCGAAGCCGATGTCGCCCGGACAGCGCGGACCGGTGTGGCCGTCGCGGGCGCGCACCACATGCTGCGCCAGATCGATGCCGCGCCCCTCCGCCGCGGCGCGGCCGAGCAGCAGCGCGGTCCCGGACGGCGCGTCGACCTTGCGGCCGTGGTGCATCTCGAGGATTTCGATATCGAACGTCTCGTCGAGCGTGCGCGCCACGCGCTTGACCAGCGCGCTCAGGAGATTGACCCCGAGGCTCATGTTGCCGGACTTGACGATGCGGGCGCTCTTGGCGGCCGTCGCGATCATCGCCTCGTCTTCGGCCGACAGGCCGGTGGTGCCGATGATGTGCACCAAGCCG
>CAZYWR010000792.1:0-2644 GCA_964651185.1 uncultured Polyangiales bacterium | reverse complement strand
GGCCGGACACGTCGACCAAGGTCGCCACGAACGGCGCGGACGCGCTCGCCGGGTCGAGGCCGAGCCCGCGCAGCAGAAACGGCAGGAGCGAGCCCGCGACCGTGCCGAACAGGACCACGCCGATCAGGCTCACGAACACCGTCAACGCGACCTGCAGGTAGTGCGCGCCGTAGGTCGGGCTCACCGCCTGCCAGATGACGATGCGCAAGAAGCCGATGGTGCCGAGCACGGCCCCCAACATCAGTCCGGCGCCGAGCTCGCGGCGGATGACGCGCCACACGTCGCGCAGCTTCACCTCGCCGAGCGCCATGGCGCGGATCACGAGCGTCGAGGCCTGCGAGCCTGAGTTGCCGCCGCTCGAGATGATGAGCGGTACGAACAGCGCGAGCACGACGGCGCGCGCGATCTCCCGCTCGAAGTGCGCCATGGCCGTGGCCGTGAGCATCTCGCCCAGAAAGAGCGCGGCCAGCCAGCCCGCGCGCTTTCGGACCATGCGCGCGAACGCCACCTTGAGGTAGGGCTCGTCGAGCGCCTCCATACCGCCGAACTTCTGCGCGTCTTCGGTCGCGACCTCCTGCACGACATCGACGATGTCGTCCGCCGTCACGAGTCCCTTCATGCGGCCCTCTCGGTCGACCACGGGGAGCGCGAGCAGGCGTTCGCGCGCGAAGAGCCGGCTCACCTCTTCCTGGCCTTGGTGTTCGCCCACCGTGACGACATCGCGGTGCATGATGTCGCGCACGCGGGTCTCCGGCTTCGACCCCAGCAGCTCGCGCACCGACACCACGCCCACGAGCCGCTGCTGTTCGTCGATCGCGTAGCCGTAGTAGATGGTCTCGAGGTGAGAGCGAGCCTGCCTGCGCAGGTAGCTTATTGCCTCGTCGACGGTCAGGTCGGGGCGCACGCGCGCGTAGCGCGGGCTCATCAGACCGCCAGCCTCGTCCTCGTGATACGCGAGCAGCCCGAGCACCTCCTTGCGCGTGGGCTCGTCGAGCAGCGCCAGCAACACCTCGCGCTGCTCGCGCGGGGCTGATTGGATCAGGTCCGCGGCGTCGTCGGGCGGCGCCAGGCGGATCCAGGCGCGCCGCTCGTCCGACGGAAGCGAGAGCACGAGCTCCGCCATATCGCGGCCCGGCAGCGCGAGGAAGAAGTCCTCGGCCGCTGCCCTCGGCAACAGACGAAAGCCTTCGAGTCGCTCTTCGCTCGAGAGCGCGGGCCAGGCATCTTGCAGCTCATCGAGCGTGAGCCGTTCGATCCGGTCTTGGCTCTGCCGAGCGCTCATCGCGCGCCCCGGCGGCGCGTGTCACCAGACGAGTGGGAGCTCGCACGAACGCGCGACTTCGAGCTCGTGCACCGGGACATCGCGCGGCTTGGAGCAGGCCGCGCCGCCTTCGGTGAGGACGAACTGGTTGCCATCGAGCGTCCAGTCTGTCCCGCAGTGGTGGCTCTGGCCATCGATCTCAACCTCTTGATGGATCGGGTCGATCCGGACGTGCGCATCGCTACCGCGCGTTCATGCACGTGTTTCGGCGGCGTCACGAAGGGCGAAATGCCCCGATGACCGCTGAAGCGCGCGCGAAGGGTGCACAGCAAGGCACTCGCGCGTAGCATCGGCCTGGCGCGTAGCGAAGGCAGCGAGCCCGCCGGGTTGGAATGAAGCCGCGCGGGAGTGAGGCGAAGGCGACCATGACACTTCGAAACTGGCTCATCAGTGGCGTGCTCTGCGCGTCTGGAATCGGCTGCTCGGATGACTCCGATCACCGCGATGGCGGCGGCTCCGTGCTCGGCATGGACGGCGGTTCGCCCGTCCTCGATGGCGGCATGGACAGCGCGTTGGCCCACGACGCGAGCGCGCCGGACGCCAACCGCGACGCGTACGTGCGCAGCTGCACGCCACATAGCTGCGCCGAGATCGGTTGGGCTTGTGGCTACACGGTCGACAGCTGCGGCCGCGTGTTGAACTGCGCGGACGAAGGGCGCAGCTGCCCGGCTTCTCAGGTCTGCACGGGCGGGCTCTCAGGACCCACGCAGTGCACGGCGAGCCCGGCCGGGATGTCGTGCGACGTATGCGACGCGGTGCCCGACTGTCGCGGCGCCGCGCAGCCCACGCGCTTGACCGGACGCGTCGTGACCCCGGGGCGAAGCGACGGCGAGACGCAGAATCAGCTCGGTGTCCCGAATGCCGTCGTGTACATCGTGCGCAGCGACGATCCGAGCGTGTTACCAGCGATCGCGAGCGGCATCCCAAGCGGCGGGACGAGCTGCGATCGCTGTCAGCCCGGCGACACGGGGTCGTCTGAGGATCTCGGCCCGGTGTTGACGGGAGCCGTCAGCGACGCGACCGGCAACTTCGTGATCGAGGGCAACATCCCCGCCGGCAAGGAGTTCCTGCTGGTGGTGAAGGCCGGCAAGTTCCGTCGTGCCGTGCACTACACGGTGCCCGCGAGCGCGGCTTGCCAGACGACGGCGCTGCCGAGCGACCTGCCGGCCAATCCAACGCGCTTGCCGCGCAATGTGAGCGATGGGCTCGCCGTGCACATGCCGCAGATCGCGGTCTCCACCGGGCGCATCGACGCCATGGAGTGCGTGTTCGAGAAGATGGGGCTCGCTCACTCCGAGTTCGGCAACTTCGGCTCCGCCGCGC
>CAZYWR010000791.1:0-5015 GCA_964651185.1 uncultured Polyangiales bacterium | reverse complement strand
CCGCGCCTCACGCCTCCGCCGACATCTACGGCCTCGGCAGCTGCTTGTATCAGGCGCTGTCCGGCCGTTTGCCGTTCGACACCTCCGCGGGCATCGCGCTGAGCAAGCTGAAGCGCACGCGCAAACCGCCGCCGATCGCGGGACCGCAGGTCAGGACCTGGAGCGGCCTGGCGCTGCAAATGCTCGCGGCGCATCCCGGCGAGCGGCCCGCGCTCGCCGACGTGATGCTCTCGGTCTTGAGCGACCGCGCGATCCGCATGCGCCGTACCGCTCCGAGCTTGGTGCCGGAAGTCGGCCAGGCGCTCTTCGCAGGCCGCCGCGCCGAGGTGGCGCTGCTGACGGTCGCCTACGAACGCGCGCGCACCCGCTTCGGGCTCGCGCTGGTCGAAGGCGAAAGCGGCATGGGCAAGTCCGCGCTGGTCGCGGAGTTCGCGCGCAGGCTCGAGAAAGAGCAGCCCGAGCTGATGGTCCTCGCGAGCCGCTGTTATGAAAACGAGTTGCTCGCGCTCAAGGCCTTCGACGGCGTCGTCGACCAGATCGCCAGCGCGTTGCGCGCGCTCCCGACGGCCGCCTGCGAAGAGCTCCTCCCTAAAAAGGCGGCGCTCCTGGCGCAGCTCTTCCCTGTGCTGGGCAGCGTGCCGGCGATCGCCAAAGCGCCCAAGAAGGGGCTCCCTGCAGACCCGGCGGCGCGCCGCCTGCTCGGCTTGAGCTGCTTCGTCGAGCTGTTGGAGCAGCTCGCTCGCACGCGACCATTCCTGCTCTGGATCGACGACCTGCAATGGGCAGACGTGGAGAGCTTGCGACTGCTCGGGACGCTCTCGCGGCGCGGCGAGGCATTGCCGCTGCTGGTCGTCTGCACGTTGCGGCCGCGGCGCGAGCTCGGGGCGGAGCTCGGGGCGGAGCTCGACGCGCTGAGCGCGCTCGGCAGCACCACGCGCCTTCCCCTCGAGCAACTTACCCAGCGCGACGCCGAGGCGTTGTCGGCGGCGCTCCTCGGCCCGAGCGTCGACCCGGAGCTCTTGCGGCGCCTCAGCGAAGAGAGCAAAGGTCATCCGCTCTTTCTGCGCGAGCTGATCGAACACGCCAAGTCGGGCGGCATGGCGGTCGACGGCGCGCTCTCGTTCGACGACATGCTGCGCGCGCGCATCGCGCGCTTCGAGCCGGAAGTGCGTACCTTGCTGGCGCTCGTCTCGCTGTCCGGGCGCCCGCACTCGACGCAAGCCTTCGCCGCTGCGCTGGGGCAGGCGGAGGTGCCGTACGAGAGTCTGCATGCGCTGCTGAATCAGAGCCTCGTGCGCAGGCGCGGGGAAGACGATCTTACCTGCTATCACGATCGGATCCGCCACGCGGTCCTCGCCAGTCTGGGCGAAGGCGAGCGGCGCGAGCTGTCGTTCAAGCTCGCCGCGGCGCTCGAGGGCTTGCCGCGCTCGGAGCCGGCCGAGCGGGCGCGCCTTTGGGATGACGCGAGAGAGCCGGAGCGCGCGATTCCGGCCCTCGAAGCGGCCGGGGATCTGGCGCTCGAGAAGCTCGCGTTCGAGGCGGCCGATCAGCACTACGCGCGCGCGCTCGCGCTGGCCGGTGCCGCGCGCGACGAACGCTGGCGCAGGCTGACCGCGCAACGCGGCCACGCCCTGGTGCGCATGGGCAAGAACGCGCAAGCCGCGCGCCTCTACGCGGCGGCCGCGGAGGGCAGCGAAGGCGAGCAGCGCGTGCGCCTGCGCGTGTGGGCCGCGCAGAACTTGATTCAAGGCGCGCAGGTCGAGGAGGGCCTCGCGGCCGCGGTCCAGCTCTTCGACGAGCTCGGGGTCGCATGGGCACAGACGCCGCGGCAGGCGATCTTGCGCATCGCTTGGGAGAGCGCGCGGCTGAAGCTACGCGGCATCGCGCTGAAGCCGAGGGCGACCCCGCTCGCGCCGGGCGAACGGCTCGTGCTGGACGCGCTCGACGAGCTCAGCCAGCCCCTCGCCTCGGTGATGTTCACACAAGGGGCCGCGCTCAACGCCCAGTACGTGCGGCGCGCCCTCGACGCCGGAGAGCCGGCCCACGCGGCGCGCGCGCTCGCTTACGAAGGCATCTTGCGCAGCGCGCGAAAGCCGCACCAAGATCACTCGGCGCTCTTCGCGACGGCGCGCGAGCTCGCGCACTCGACGAGCGATCCGGCCGTGCTCGCCTCGGTCGAGGTGCGGCGCGGAATCGCCTGCTTGGCGCGCGACGACTACGCGAGCGGGCGCGACGCGCTGCTCAAAGGCCACGAGCTCGTCTCGCTGCAGTGCCCCGGGCAGCCGTGGCTGTTGACTACAGCGCGCATGCAGCTCGGTGTGGCCTGGTACATTCTCGGCGAGCACGCCGCGCTCGCGTCCCACGCGGAAGCCTGGGTGCTCGACGCGAAACAGCGAGAAGACCTCTACGGCTACGCCGCGCTCACGGGGTACGGCTTCGGCTTCTTGCGCCACCTCATGCGCGACGACCCCGCGGCCGCGCAAGCCGAGCTGGCGGAGGCCATGGCGCCGTGGCCGGACGAGCCCTTCACGACCAACCACTTCGGCTCGATCTTGGGCGTTTTGCTCTCCCTCCACTATCCGGGCGGCGACGGCGCGCTGCGCTGGTTCGAACGCAATCAGGCGCGGCTCGAGCGGGCGGCGGTGCTGCGAAACCCGGTCTTCAAGGTCACCATCGCGAATCTGAGGGCGACCACCTGGCTCGCTGCGCTCGAGCGCTCGGACGCCCGCAAGAGCCGCGACGCGCTCGCGATCGTAGAGCAGCAGGTACGAACGCTGCAGAGCCTCTCCTCGCCCCTGAGTTGCGGGTTCGCGGACCTTTGGAGCAGCGTGCTGTGGGCGCTCGGCGGCGACCGCGCGCGCGCGCTCTCCGAGGCGCGCACCGCGCAGAAGGTCTTGGACCGGCTGCACAAGACCTTCGGGATCGCCGCCTCGTACTGGGAGGGATGGCTCGAAGGCGGCGAGAGCGGGCGCGCGAAGTGCGAAGAAACGCTGCTTTCGATGCGCAGCAAAGGCTGGAGCAAGCCGGACCGCGCGCTCAGCATGATCCTGCCGGTGTTCCACCTCGTCGCGCGCGGCTGATCGGCTACGGCCAGCGCGCGACGAACGCGCGGTGGCTCGACGGAGCGCTGCCCTCCGGCGCGAACAGCTCGCGCGGGCGATAGCCGCTGCCGATGCACTCGATGAACACGCGCCTGCCCTCGACGCGAAACCATACGCGCCAATCTTCGAGCGCGAGCCGCGCGCGCGCTCCTTCCTTGCGAATGCGCCGATAGGCATGCGGCGTCGGTCCGATCGAGAGGCGCGCGGCGATCTGGACGCCGAGCTCGATGCCGTGCTGCACGCGCAAGTAGTCGAGCTGTTCGCGCGCCAAGGGCTCGAACTCCACCTCGAAGCTCGGCTGGGGATCGCTCGGACGTACGCCGGCCACGGGCGCGGCGTCGAGCCAGCCGTGGTTCGCCTCCGGGATGGCGTCCGTGTAAGGAACGTACGGCTTGATGTCGAGCACCGGCGTGCCGTCGAGCAAGTCGAGACCCGACACCGTCAAGACCAGCCCCTCGACGCGTACGAGCCGCAGCGCGCTCAAGCCGATCGGGTTGGGCCGATAGGGGGCGCGCGTCGCGAACACGCCGCGTTTCTGCTCACTGCGCGGCGGCATGACCTTGGGCCGGAAGCCCTCGCTCTGATGCAACCAGACCAGGAGCCACACGTAATCCCACGAGGCGAGATCGCTGAGCGCGTCTTCGTAGCCGCGGCCCGGATAAAGCTCGACCCGGCCCTCCACCTCGGGCGCCGCGCGCGGCTGCCGCGGCGCCGCCACACGTTCGAAGAACGGCGAGCGCACCACGCCGATCGGCTCGCAATGAAAGAGCTCTGGCATGACGAGACGGAGCGCGCCGCGATATCATGCGGGAGATCTGGCGGCAAGCGATCGACCGTACTAGGGACAGCGGACGCGCCAGCGGGCCGCGCGAGTGAGAGGCATCATGGACGACGAGTTGGAGCGCGGCGGTCGGCTCGCCTCCTGGTGGCACAACCTGACGCAGGGCGCGCAAAACGCGCTCGAGATCGCGCGCGTCGGCCGGCTCTCGCCCGAAGTGCATGCGCCCTACGCCGTGGTGCGGCGCGAGCGCACCTACAGGCTGCGCCACTACGCTGCGCCGCCTGCCCGCGCGGACGCGCACGCCGAGGAGCGCGGCGCGAACGCCGCGCTCGCAGCGCCGCTGCTGTTGATCCCGCCCTTGATGGTCACGCCCGAGGTCTACGACATCGATCCGCCGATCAGCGCCGTGCGCATGCTCGGCCGCGCCGGCGTGGACACGTGGGTGGTCGACTTCGGCATCCCCGAACAAGAAGAGGGCGGGCTCTCGCGCACGCTCGACGACCACGTGCGCGCGGTCGATCAGGCGATCGATCACGTGCGCGCGGCCACCGGTCGTGACGTGCACCTGGCCGGCTACAGCCAAGGCGGGATGTTTTGCTATCAGGCGGCGGCTTACCGGCGTGGGGTCGGCATCAAGTCGCTTATCACCTTCGGTGCGCCGGTCGACTTGCACCGCAACTTGATCGTGCGCGACGAGCTCGCTGAGCGGCTGATCGACACCCTCAGCGGCGTTACGCGCACGCTCCTGCACGCGATGGAGGGTCTGCCGGGCGCGTTTTCCAGCATCGGCTTTCGCGTGCTGAGCGCGCGCAAGGAGCTGAAGCAGCTCGCCACGTTCATCGCCAACCTGCACGACCGCGAGGCGCTCATGCGCGGCGAGTCGAGCCGGCGCTTCTTGCACGGCGAAGGCTTCGTGTACTGGCCGGGGCCCGCGCTGCGCACGTTCTTCGAAGAGTTCGTGGTCGACAACCGCCTGAGCCAGGGCGGCTTCGTGGTGGACGGCAGGAGCCTGACGCTCGCCGACGTGAGCTGCCCGATCCTGTACTTCTACGGCGAGCGCGACGAGTTCGCGCGCGCGCCCTCCGTGCGCGCCATCCGCGAGGCGGCGCCGCACGCGCCTTCGTACGAGGTCC
>CAZYWR010000790.1:0-2024 GCA_964651185.1 uncultured Polyangiales bacterium | reverse complement strand
TCCAACGCGCCGTCCTGTTGCTCGAGCGCTCACCGCGCGAAATCATCGATGTGCTGCGACCGCCCTCGCGGTCCCTCGTCCCGCTGGCGTGAACGTGTTGCGCGCCCGTCTGCAGCGGCTCATCGGTCCCATCACCGAACTGGCGGTGGAGGGAAGGCGTGCGCGTTTCGAGCTGGTGCGCGTGTTGAGCGCAGCGCCAGAAGAGCTTTGGCCTTGGCTTACGGAGGATGCCCGCATCGCGCGCTGGTCCTCAGCGGCGGTCGAACTGCGCGGCCCCTTCGCGCGGGGAAGCGAGCGAGTGGTGCGCTTACGCCTCGGCTCCCTCGCAGTCTTCACCTTACGCGAGACCCTCACGCGCGTGGACCCCCCCTATCTGATCGCCTATCGCGGACACTCCATACGCGAACATGAGGGCTCCGTACGGCTCGAAGCGCTAGGCGGTGCGGGACGTGCGGACGAGACGCGTCTTACCTGGTGCGCTTCCTTTCGTGCCCCGGCCGCGCCCTTGGCTCGCCCGATGGCGATGTTCGTACAATGTCAGCTCGGCGCTAGCCTCGACCGGCTCGCTCGTCTGCTCGCTCCGACTCCCCCCTAATTTCCCTTGCGTAGACGAGTCCCAGCCGGGCGGACGACGCGTCGCAGCATGTCATCGCGCGTCTCATGTGCATTGCGCCGGCATGCGGGGCAATGAGGCACACTTTGAACTTGACTCACGATCGCACACGTTCCAAAAGTGCTCCCGTTCGCAGCCGTGCCGGAATAGGTCCCTCCCCGTCCCTCGTTCCACTTCTAACCTCCGTCAGGAGACACGATGCGCGCCGAACTCCAGCCGCACAGCGCGGCGATCATGAACGGGCTGCCCGGCCCTAGGCAGCCGGTCCCCCACGAGTTGCTGGCGTCGGGCAAGCCGTGGCGGACCGGGCAAGCGCCGGCGCAGGAGGCGACCGTCGCGCTTCGTTGGCTCGTCCCCTTCATCCGCGTCACGCGGGCCGACCCACGCCAGATTCAAGCCCTCGCGCGCGAGGGTGTATCGCTCGCCGACTTCGCGCGCCCGGATTGCCGCATCCCGCATCGTGTCGCGCTCGCCCTGCTGGCGGAGGCGACGGAGCTCGCGGGCGATCCGTGCCTCGGCCTGCACGCAGGAGAGCACCTCGAGCCGGGCGACCTCGACACACTCGAGCTCGCGGCACGCAGCTGCGCCAACCTGCGTAAGGCGATCGCCTGCCTGAACCGCTACGTGCGCATCGCACACAGCGCGCTGCGCGCCGAGCTCATGGAAGGCCAGGGACGCGCTACCTGGCGACTGTCGAGCGCGACGGACGTGGCCGAACCTTACGCGGCGAGCGAGTTCGCGTTGGTCGCGGCCTACTCGTTTGCGCGCCATTACACCGGTCGCCCGGGGATCGTGTGCGAAGTGCACCTGCGGCATACGGTCGCGGCCGATCCGCGCGAGTACGCGCGCGTGTTCGACGGCGCCGAGATCAAGCTGGGCATGCGCCAGAACGCGCTGGTCTTCCCGAGCGCCGAGCTCGACTTGCCGATGCGCCATGCGCACCCCGGTCTGCAGGCCGCCTTCGAGCTGCACGCGTCCGCGCTGCTCGAGCGCCTCAAACGCCGCGAGAGCGTGCTGTGCCGGGTACGCGAGCTGACCATCGAGCAGCTCAGCGTCGGCGACGTGAGCATGCCCTCGATCGCGCGCAAGCTCGGCATGAGCGTAGCTACGCTGCGCCGCCGGCTGCAGGAAGAGGGCACGAGCCACAGCGAAATCGTCGATGACGTGCGGCGTAAACTCTGCGAACAGTACTTGGCCGACGTGACGCTCTCGATCGGGGAGATCGTATCACTGCTCGGCTTTTCGCACGTAGCCGCGTTCTACAAGGCGTTTCGGCGCTGGTCGCAGGGCATCACGCCGGCTCGCTTCCGCGCGCAGCTGTGCGGACGTCCGCCAAGCGAGCTCGGAGCGCCGTCACTCTAGAGCGGCTCTTGGGCGCCTCGGCGGCGACCAGGATGCGAATGGCCGCGGC
>CAZYWR010000789.1:0-2838 GCA_964651185.1 uncultured Polyangiales bacterium | reverse complement strand
CGGCTCGGCCGCGCGCGCGGACTTCGATACCCACGCGCCCACCCGGGCCGCTGCCCCTAGAGCTGTAGCCTTTGGCACTCGCGAGGGCCGAGTGCTAACGGCGCGGGCAAGATAACGTGGGCCCCGATCGAGTCAAGAGGGGGGACACGGCCAATTGCGCCACGCGCGCTCGAAAACGTCGCGGCCTTCATGCTCATTGGGGCGCGCCTCGGACACGCCGGTTCGGTCGCCGCCTACGTGACTCAAAAGAGCCGTTTCGGACACAGAGCGGCGGCTGTCGGGCGGAGCGTGCAGGCGGGTCCTGGCGTTTGGGCAGCGGGGAAGGCCCATGTCGCCGAGGCAATGGGCGATGCGGCTCCCGGGCCGGGCGGGTACGGATCCCCGCTGCCGAGTGTCGCGACCGGTACGGAGGGGACCGTCCGACGTTCGGTCACAAGCGGGTGGTATCGCTCGCCTTCTGTTCGGCGATGTACTCGCGCACCGTTTCGCCGGGCGCCCGCGAGAACTTCACTTTGCCAGCCGCGATCTCGCGCAGCGCCGTGACCGGCGGGCGGTTCTTGCTGTGCACCAGCGCCTGCGAGCCCTTCATCAGCTGACGCGTCCGCCGCGCGGCCAGAATCACCAAGGCAAAACGGTTCTCGTCGCGCTCGAGACAGTCTTCGACGGTGACACGGGCCATGAGCATCTCCTCACGAAAGGGCGCCGAGGCTAGCAATCGCCCGTGCACCTCGCAACGCCTACTTGAAGTCTATCAGACGCCGGGCGGCAGCTCATGTGCACGTGATGTGCACGCATTGTGCCGGCGTGCTGCGCGGCCCGCGCAGGAGCTTTACTCGCGCGCCGGCCACCGTTAGCATCTCGCTTTGGGCACGCATGGTTGGCCGCATCACCGTCATCAGCCCGGAGGGCCAGAAGGAGTGGGTCCTTCAAGCGCACAATAGCGTCGGGCGCCATCCCAACAACACCGTTCAGGTGCTCGATCGCATCGTCTCCAAGGAGCATTGCCACATCGACTTGGTCGAGGGGCAATACGTGCTGCGCGATCTCGGCTCGCTCAACGGCACGTACGTCAACGGCGAGCGCGTGCACGAACGGCCGCTCTACTCGGGCGACGAGATCACCATGGGCTCCACGCGCATCCTGGTGACGGTCGACTATCCTCGCAACGATGCGCCGCCGGCGCGGCCGGCGGCGACCGTGCAATCGACGCAGCCGCCTGGCCCGGCGTTGCGCCCGGCGATCCCCAGCGCCGTGCAGGTCACGCTGCCCAAGCCGGCGCGCGATATGTCCAAGGTCACGATCGCGCACGGCGCGGTCGAGAGCCATATCCGCACCAAGCTCGCGCCGGTCACCGATCAGAGCTTCTTGCCCGAGGCGATGATTCAGGACGCCGCGCAGCTGCGGCGCGATTACGAAAAGCTGCGCGTCTCGTACGATCTGTCGCGCGCGATCGGCGTCGAGCTCGACATCGACGCGCTGCTGCACAAAATTCTGGAGCGCGCCTTCGAGCTCTTGCCCGCGGACCGCGGCGTGGTGCTGTTGTACGACGATCGCGGCGAGCTCGCCCCGCGCTGCGTGCGCACGAAGCGCAAGAGCGCCCAGGACGAGCAGGTCATGCTCTCGACCACAATCATCAACGAGGTCCTGCGCGACAAGCTCGCCGTGCTCTCGAGCGACGCCTCGGTGGACTCGCGCTTTTCGGGCGCGCACTCGATCATCATGCAGGGCATCCGCTCGAGCATGGCGGTGCCCTTGCTCTACGCGAGCGAGCTGTTCGGCATCATGGTGCTCGACTCGCAGCTGGCCGCGAACGCCTTCCAGGAGAAGGACCTCCAGCTCTTCCAAAACGTCGCCAACCAGGCGGCGGTCGCCATCCAAAACAGCCTCTACGCGAAGAAGTTGCAGCAGGAAGCCCTCACCCGCGAGCGCTTCCAGCGTCTGCTCTCGCCGGCCATCGCCGAGCAAGTGGTAAGCGGAAAGGTCGAAGTCGCCAAAGGCGGCGAGCTGCGCGAGACCACCGTGCTCTTCAGCGACATCCGCGGCTTCACCAGCATGAGCGAGTCGCGCGACGCGCAAGAGATCGTCGACATGCTCAACGAGTACTTCGAGCAGATGGTGGAGATCGTCTTCCGCTACGAAGGCACGCTCGACAAATTCGTGGGCGACGAGATCATGGCCCTCTACGGCTCTCCGGTCACCCATGACGACGACGCCATCCGCGCCGTACGCACCGCGCTCGACATGCTCGAGGTGCTCGAGCGCTGGAACCAAGAGCGCACCGAACGCGGCCAAGTCCCCGTACAGATCGGCATCGGCATCAACAGCGGCGACGTGGTCGCCGGGTACTTAGGATCGAGCAAAGCCCTGGAGTACACGGTGATCGGAGACTCTGTGAACGTCGGTGCGCGTCTGTGTTCTGCGGCGAAGGCGGGTCAGATCCTAGTCAGCGAAGACACGGAGAAGCGTCTGCAGAACTTGTTCGATCTCCGCGAGCAGCCTCCGATGGCCCTCAAGGGTAAGTCGAAGCCGCTGCGCATTTACGCGGTGGTAGGCGAAAAAGGTCGTCGCGCCTTGGGCGTGCCGTAGGCGTCTTCGCGTCTGCTGCCTTGTTGAGCGCG
The DNA here is from genome assembly GCA_964651185.1 of uncultured Polyangiales bacterium. Taxonomy (GTDB): domain Bacteria; phylum Myxococcota_A; class Polyangia; order Polyangiales; family DASUME01; genus DASUME01. Next base: position 220 of record CAZYWR010000789.1, on the reverse strand, counting down.
AATGGCGTGCGCCGTGAACCTCGCGTCCAGATGCGCATTGCGTCGGATCCGTGCAGAATTCCGCACGCGATTTGCTGATCGAGACCGAATGGTGGCGTCATGAACGCCAGAAGGGTCAAATCACCCTCCGGGGTGTTGACGCGTTATCGCGCGCTCGATAGACCAGACGAGTCTGCTTGTCCTCAACTACGTTGCTCGATTCGAGCAACGCGGCGCAGAG
>CAZYWR010000788.1:0-7854 GCA_964651185.1 uncultured Polyangiales bacterium | reverse complement strand
TCTCCAGCGTCAGAACGTCGCGCGGGTCGGCCTTGAAGCAGGTCTGGAGCTTCGCGAGCGCGCGCTTCGGATCGTTGCGCTCGATGTAGAGCCGCGCCAGTTCGCGCGCGATCTGGACGTTCTCCGGATCGTGATAGAGCTGTCGCTCGACCACGCGCACGTAGTCGTCCATACGGCCCTGCTCTTTGAGCAGCGCCGCGCCGGCGGCGAAGGCCTGCGCGGCGTCTTTGGGCTTATCGGCCTTGGACAGCGCCTCCGCGTGTTTGATGCGGATGGCGACGTTCTGACCGTCGAGCTCGATCATGCGCTGCATGGTTTCGAGCGCCTTCGGCATCTGGCCTTGCGCCGCGTAGGCGTCGGCGACGAGCTCGTAAGTCGCGAGCGCGTCGCTGGTGAGCGCGAGCTCCTCGTACATCTTCGCGAGCTTGACCGTGGAGTCGAGGTGACCCGGATCGAGCTTGAGGATCTGCTTGTAAACGGCGACTGCCTTCAGGAAAAAACCCTGCTTCGCGTACAGGTCAGCGACCTTCTGATAGACCTCGATCGCGTCCTTCGGGCGGTTGCGGCGCGTGTGCAGATCGCCGATCTTCAACAGCGTGCGCACGTCGCGCGGATCTTCGTGGACGAGCTTCTGGTACTCGACAACCGCCTTGTCGTACTGCCCCTTGGACAGGAATTTCTGTGCGGCTTCGAGAACTTTTGTACGGTTGACCGCCACGAGACCCTTCGGGTTGTGAGTCGCGCAGAGCGCGCCCTCGAGCGACCCTGCACGGCCGGCTCTTTGCAGTGTAGGTCGCCGAACGACGCTGGGTCAAGCGCTGCAGCTTGCCTGAAAAGCGTGAGGACACGTGCACTTGCCCGTAAATTGTGAGGCTTGAACGCACACCCCGAATCAGGGGGTCAGCGCACGTTCAGCCGCTCGAGAAAGCGCGTGGAGATGCGGCCTGCCGCGTAGTCCTCCGAAGCCAGAATGCGCTGATGGAGCGGTATCGTGGTGCGGATGCCGCCCACGATCGTCTCCGAAAGCGCGCGCCGCATGCGCGCGATCGCCTCGGCCCGGGTGCGCCCATGGCTGATGATCTTGGCGATCAGGGAATCGTAGAGCGACGGAACGCGATAGCCGCCATACACACCGTCGTCGACGCGAACGCCCGTTCCGCCCGGCGGGTGGTATTCGGTGATGAGTCCCGGCCACGGTACGAAGGTGTCAGGATCTTCCGCGTTGATGCGACATTCGATGGCGTGGCCGCGCGGGTGCACTGCCTTGTCGGGAAATGAGACAGGGCGACCGGCTGCAACCCGGATCTGCTCGGCCACGAGGTCGACACCGGTCACCATCTCCGTGACTGGATGCTCGACTTGAATGCGCGTGTTCATCTCCATGAAGGAAAGCTCACCGCGCTCGTCCATCAGGAACTCGAGCGTCCCGAGCGACACGTAGCCGCTCTCGCGCATCGCGCGCGCGATGGTCGCCGCCATGTCGTGGCGCGCTTCCTCGCTCAGCGCGACTGAGGGCGCTTCTTCCAACAGCTTTTGATGGCGGCGCTGGATCGAGCACTCGCGCTCGCCGAGCACGAGCGCGGTACCCTTCCCATCGCAGAGCACCTGAAACTCGATATGGCGCGGCTCTTCGATGTAGCGCTCGAGGTAAAGATCACCGTTCTTGAACCCCGCGAGCGCCTCCGCATGCGCGCGCGGAAAGCTCGTGCGCACTTCGGCTTCGTTGCGCAGGATCTGCATGCCGCGCCCGCCGCCGCCGCCCGAGGCCTTGAGCATCACCGGAAAGCCGATGCGCCGCGCTTCCTCGATCGCGTGCTCGGCGTCGCGCAGCACGCCCGTTCCCGGCAAGAGCGGCAGGCCGAGGCGCACCGCGTTCTTGCGCGCCGTGACCTTATCGCCCCAATCGCGCATGTTCTCGGGCGTCGGGCCGATGAACGTCAGGCTGCATTTTCGGCAGATGCGCGCAAATTCCGCGTTTTCGGAGAGAAAGCCGTAGCCCGGGTGGACGGCGTCAGCGCCGCTTATCTCGGCGGCGGCGATGATCGCCGGCACGTGCAGGTAGCTGGCCTTGGCGGGCGCGGGCCCGATGCACACGGCCTCGTCGGCGAAGCGCACGTGCAGCGCGTCTGCGTCCGCCTGACTGTGCACCGCCACCGTGCGGATGCCCATCTCTCGGCAACCACGGATGATGCGCAGGGCGATCTCGCCACGATTCGCGATCAGGATCTTTTTGAACATCGCGGCGCTCGAGTCAGCTCTTCTTCACTTTGAACAGCTTGTCGCCATACTCGACAGGTTTGCCGTTCTCCCGCAAGACCTCGAGGATGGTGCCGGCCACGTCGGACTCGATCTCGTTCATCAGCTTCATGGCTTCGACGATGCAGAGCGTTTGACCGGGCTTGACCTCGCTCCCGACTTTCACGAACGACTCCGCGCCGGGCGTGGGGGCAGAGTAGAAGGTACCCACGAACGGCGAGGTGATGTAGTGCACCGAGCCGTCATCGACGCTGGCGGCCGGCGGCGAGCTCAGGGCGGCAGCAGCGGGCGCAATCGACGCGGGCGGCGGGCTGGCGTGCCCGGTGTGGCCCGCGGGGTGCACGACGCCGAAAGGCGTGGCCGCGACATCGCTGCCGCGACAAAGCTTGATGCGCTCCCCGTTTTTTTCTACTTCGAGCTCGGTGATCTCGAACTGCTTGAGGGAGCGCATCAGTTCTTTGAGCTGCTTGAGATCGATATCCATGGGGCGGGCAACATAGCACCCGAATTCCCAGGCGGTCGCTCTTACCGGGCATTTAACCCAGCCCGAGCCAGAGCCGAATGCAGCGCGCGCTGCCGTGGTCAGCGGCGGGGCGCACGGCGCTCAGGTTCGCAGATGTTCGAGCAGCGCGCGCAAGCCTAGGGTGTAGCTGTGGGCGCCGAAGCCGGCGATCGTGCCGATGCAGACCGGCGCGGTGAGTGATGTGTGGCGGAACGGCTCGCGCTTGTGCACGTTGCTGAGGTGGACCTCGACGCACGGCAGGCCGACCGCGGCGATCGCGTCACGCAGCGCGACCGAGCTGTGCGTGAAGCCGGCCGGGTTGATCAGGAGGCCTTGCTGAACACCGTGCGCGGCGTGGATCCAGTCGATGAGCTGGCCCTCATGATTGGACTGACGCAGCTCGAGCTCCGCGTCGAGCTCCTCGGCCAGCTTCTTCAACTCGCGATCGATGTCGGCCAAGCTGAGCCGGCCGTAGACCTCGGGCTCGCGCGTTCCGAGCAAATTGAGGTTCGGCCCGTGCAGCACGAGCACCCGGACGGTGGCGCCCTTCGTCGGTTCGCGCGCGCTCGCGCGCTTGGAGTTCGCCATCTGCGCTCACACCAGCTCGTCGAGCAGCTTGGGCGTCATCATGCGCAGGAGAAAGCGGCCCTTGCCGAAGTTGCCTTGGGGCGCGAGCGCCAGTGCCACGAAATATTCACTGTTCAGCAGGCGGATGACGGTGGTCAGGCGTTCGGCTTGGATCGAGACCTCGCGTGCCGGCCCCGCGTCGAGCTGCTCCGCAGCCTTGCTGATTTGGCCGAGCAGTACGCTGTACTCCATGCCTACGGTCTCGACGTCGAAGCTCGAGCCGTTCCTCACGTACTGCTCGACCGGAATGCCGTCGAAGCCCATCACGAGCCCCGCGATGCCGCCTTCGGTTCGTTCTACGAGGTCGCGCAAGACGTCCTTGAACATGGCTCCATCACCTCATTCACACGCGCGTTCGTCAAGGTTTTGCTGGCGTCCGAGGCGCTGCGCTGGCGCGCCTGTCTGTCGCTTCTGACGCAGTCGGGGGCGGTGCCACGCGCTTGACATGAACAGCCCGCCCACTACAGTGGCGGCCAACTGTGACCCCGGCGCCGCTGGGGCGGCAGGCGGAAGTGGCGGAATTGGCATACGCGCCAGACTAAGGATCTGGTGGGGCAACCCGTGGAGGTTCGAGTCCTCTCTTCCGCACTGAACAGTGCCCACGCTGCCGCTGCGCAGCTGCGCGCGTTTGTACTTACGCGCGCGGCAGCGCGTCGAGCGGCTCGCTGGGGTTCAGGTACTGGTTCAGCTTGCGAGCGATGTACGCCTTGGCTTGCGAACGCCAGAGCAAGCCGGGGTCGACGCCTACGACTTGCACCTTGTCAGAGTCGATTTTCACGGTCGCGTCGATGTTTACGACCATGTACTTGCCCTGAAGGCGAAAGCCGTCTTCGCTGGTCCACTCGACGCGCATGCCGTGGCGCGCCGACAGATAGTCGGCGAGGGCGCGGGCGCGGGCCTTGGCCTCGTCGTGACTGAACGGGTGTTTGTGCTCGATTTCCAAGCTGACCTCCGGTGCGGCCGCGCTCAGCCGTGGATGGACAAGATGCGCGCGAGGCGCAGTCCGAGCAGCGGGTGGGCGCGCAGGCCGCGCACGCGTAGCTTGCGCTGATAGAGCGCGCGCGCCAGCGCGTGCACCACGGGCGAGCGCAGGTCGGGCAGAAACGGCAGACGCGGATCGTTCGGGACGCGCGAAAGGTCGATCAATGCTTCGCTCGGACCCGACACGACCAAGTCTGGAACGCCGTGATAGCCGGCGTGCACACGCGCGCGACCACCCACGAAATGCAAGGTAATCGTCGCCGAGACGTCGGCGGCGACGAGCGCTACCCGGCCCTTCATCGCGGCGAAGTCCCGCTGCTTGGCCGGGTGATCGGCCAAGTTCTCGCGCAGGAGCTGCGCGATCATCAGCGCGAACGGGCTCTCTTCCGCCGTCGCCGACAGCTCGATCGCCGCAGCTTGCATCGCTCAGCCCAAGAATTCGGTCGAGACCGCGCGAGCGCTCAGCACGAGCTCCTTCGCGCTCTCCACGTCGCGGATGATGGTCGGTAGGTGTCCCTTCGTGAGTCGTAGCTTGCCGGCCAGGATGGCCTTGATCGGATCGAGTTCGCCGCTCATGACCGCCTTCCAATCGGCGTAGCTCGCCTGGATGACGAACGGGGCGGCGTCGAGCGCCGCGGGGTCGCTCGCGTAGACGACGCCTCGACAGCTGCCGCGCTCGAGATCGAGGACGATCGCTTGCGCCGCGTCCAGGCCGAGCGCCGGTTCCGGTTTGCAGACGAGCGCGATCGCGCCGCCCGTCCAGTCCGCTGCGGTCTGCTTGTAACGTACGTTGGTGTTGATCGCGTCGCGGTAGGCGTCTGCCCAGGGCGCCGAAGGAAAGACGAGTGCCATAGCGAACCGTACGTATCGCGCTACCTGCGGCCCGACAAGCTGGGCGTTGCGCGTGGTACCGCCGGTGAGCGCCATGATGTAGACCCCTGCCGTGGAATCGTGTCTACGTTCCGAGCTGCTCTCTCGGCTGGGCTTTCGTCACGCTTTTTCGTTGCGCAGCGGCGGCGTCAGTGCCCCGCCCTTCAACACGCTCAACCTCGGCCGAGCGGTCGGTGACGCGCCGGAGGCGGTACAGGAAAACCACGCGCGCTTGGCGCGCATCGTAGGCTACGCGCCCGAGCGCCTGTACGAAGTCAGCCAGGTCCATGGCGGCGCGCTCGCGCGCGTGGATCCGAGCGTTTCGCCCGCGCTCTTTCGCGGGCGCGAGGCAGACGCGCTGGTGAGCAGCGAGGCCGGATGTGCGATCGGCGTGCGTGTGGCCGATTGCGCCGCGGTGCTGCTCGCGGATGCGCGTGGCGGCGCCGTGGCGGCCGTTCACGCGGGCTGGCGCGGGGTGGTCGCGGAGGTCGTGCCGCGGGCGGTGTCCGAGCTCGGCAGCGTGCGCGGAGCGGCGCCGGCGGCGCTCGTGGCGGCCGTGTTCCCGTGCATCGGTGCCGACGCGTTCGAGGTCGGTCCGGACGTGGCCGAGCAGCTGGCGCGCGCCGCGGGGGCGCATGTGGTGCGTCCCGTACAACCGCGGCCACACGTCGATCTGGCGGGGGCAGTATGCGCGCAGCTGGCACTGGCGGGTCTTCCCGCCGCCGGGATCGAGCGCGTCGCCGGCTGCACGTTCTCCGAGCCCGATCGCTTCTTTTCGTATCGTCGCGACGGCGCGCGCAGCGGCCGCCACATGGCCGTGATCCTGCCGCGGTGCTAGAGCGTGCGCTCCCCGGAATCGCGTATAGATGGGCTGGTTCAATAAAAATCGTCCTGACCAGGACGCCTCGAAAAAGCGAACCTTAGGGGCCGGGCTGTTTCGTCGTTGCACGGAGTGTGGCGCGCAGCTCGTGGCCGAGGACTTCACCTCCAATCTGGAGGTCTGCCCGAGCTGCAACCACCATTATCCGTTGAGCGGTGAAGCGTGGATGGAGCTGCTCTGCGACCCGAGCTCCTTCGAAGAGCTCGACAGCACGCTGAGCCCCAAGGACTTCCTCGGCTTCACGGACGCCAAGCGCTACGGCGAGCGCATCAAGAGCGCGCAGAAGTCGAGCGGCGTGCGCGACGCCTTCCTGAGCGGCAAGGGTCAGCTGGCCGCCCGGGACGTGCAGATCGGCACGTTCATGTTTCGCTACATGGGCGGCTCGATGGGCTCCGTGGTGGGCGAGAAGATCGCGCGCATGTTCGAGCGCGGCGCGGAGCAGCGGCAACCGGTGATCCTGCTCTCTTCCTCGGGCGGCGCTCGCATGCAGGAGGGCGTGCTCTCGCTCATGCAGATGGGGAAGACCGTGGCTGCGCTAGGCAAGCTGCGCGAGGCGCGCGCGCCGTTCATCAGCATCTGTCTCAACCCGACGACGGGCGGCGTGGCGGCGAGCTTCGCGCTGCTCGGCGACGTGAACCTCGCGGAGCCGCGGGCGCTGATCGGCTTCGCCGGGCCGCGCGTGATCGAAAACACCATCCGTCAGAAGCTGCCCGAAGGCTTCCAGCGCGCGGAGTACCTGCTCGACCACGGTATGATCGACTTGATCAGCGAGCGTAAGCAGATGCGCGCGAACGTGGCGCGCATCCTCTCGCACCTGCTCGACTGACGCGTGCGCTACCGAGCCGCGCTCGAATATCTGTATACGCTGGCGCCCCGTGGCATCGAGCTGGGGCTCGGACGCATGGAGACGGCGCTCTCGCTGCGCCGCCATCCCGAGCGCGCCTATCCCGCGATCCTGGTTGCGGGCACGAACGGCAAGGGGAGCGTGGCAACGCTGATCGCCGCCGTGCTCGCGCAGGCCGGTGTACGGGTCGGTCTGTTCACGTCGCCGCATCTGCATCGCCTGGTGGAGCGCTTTCGCATCGGCGGACGCGCGGTCGCCGAGCGTACGTTGGCGAGCAAAGTGGCGGAGCTGCGTCCGTTTCTAGCGCGCCCGAGCACACCTCCTCTGACCTTCTTCGAAGTCTGCACGCTGATCGCGTTCGAGCTGTTTCGAGACGCGCGCTGCGACGTGGCGGTGCTCGAGGTCGGTCTGGGCGGGCGGCTCGACGCCACCAACGTGGTCACGCCGCTGGTCAGCGTGATCACCAGCATAGGGCTCGACCATACCGATCGCTTGGGCCCGACGCTCGCGCATGTCGCGCGCGAGAAGGCCGGCATTCTCAAGCCGTCGGTCTCCGCGGTGGTGGGTGTGCGAACACCCGAGGCGCTGCGCGTGATCCGCGCGCGAGCGCGCCGCGTGGGCGCGCCGCTCTGGACGATCGATCGCGACTTCGGCGCGGCACGCGAGCAGACGCGCGCGAGCGCATGGGTCGGTACGCGGACCTTGCGACAGCTTCCGCTGCCGCTCGCGGGAGCATTTCAAGCCGACAACTTGGCGTGTGCGGTCGCGGCGCTCGAGTGTATCGGCGAGCGGTTCGGGTTGGACGACGCGCGGCTCCGGCGCGGGCTCGCCCGCGCGCGCTGGCCCGGGCGGCTCGAGCTGCTCGCGGGCGCTCCGAGCGTGCTCTGCGACGCC
>CAZYWR010000787.1:0-6234 GCA_964651185.1 uncultured Polyangiales bacterium | reverse complement strand
GGCTCGGCGTCGAGATCGATGAGACGCAGCCCGCGGTCTGGATACTCAGACTGCGCCGTGCGCAACAGGCCCCAGAGCGGAGCATGCTGCAGATCGAGCACGTCCTCGCCGGTCTCGACGGCGACCGCTCCGCGCGTCAGCACGATCAGCTGACTCGCCGCCAAGCGCTCGTCCGCGAGCCACGCCTTCAGCAGCTCGAGCACCCGCACGGTCGCGCCGTGGAGCGGCTCGTGGGCGCCCGCCCAGCACGGCATCACCACCTGCTTCGGGGCGGGCTCGCCCGCGTCCAACAGGGCCTCGAGCGCGCTGAAGCTCGCGTAGCTCGAGCTCGCCGCGCTCTCCGCGAGCATGTCGCTGCCGAGCAGCGACCACTCGCCGGCGGCCGCAGCGGGGGCGGGCGCACGGATCCAGTCGATCTGATACATGCTGTCGAGCGCGGGCCCGGACGTCTGCAGCGTAGTCGCCGAGAGCGGCCGCATCTGCAGCCCCGCCACCGCGCCCAAGGGCTCCCCGGCTCCGTCCGCGAGCGTCAACGAGACGCGGCCGGCTTCGGCGCACGGCTTCATGTGCACGCGCAGCTCGGTCGCGCCGCTCGCGTCCACGCGCACGCCGCTCCATGCGGAGGCGAAAGCCAGCTCTGCGGCGCGTGTGTGAGACCACAAGTGTGGAACGATCTCGAGCAATGCTGGGTGCAGCACGAAGCGCGCCGCATCGATCCGCGCGACCTCGGGCAGCTGCACTTCGGCGAACAGCTCGTGGCCGCGCTGGTACACGGCGGATAACCCGAGGAAGCTCGCGCCGAACCCGAGCCCTTGCTCGGAGAGCGCTTCCTGGATGGGCTCCACCTCGAGCGCGACGGCGCCGGCCGGCGGCCATGCGCGCAGCGGTTCGTCGATCTCCGGCGCCGCGCTGCCAAGCGGGGCCTGCGCGTGCAGCGTCCACGGCGCCGCGGACCCGAACTCATCCGGGCGCGCGTACAGCGAGAGGGACCGCCGTCGCGATGGATCCGCCGCGCCCACCGTCAGTTGAAGCTGGAGAGCGCCGCGTTCGGGGAGAGTCAGCGGCACGGCGATGTCCAGGCTCTCGACGCAGTCCAGGTCGAAGCTTCGGGCCACGCTGAGCGCGAGCTCCAAGATCCCCGCGGCCGGGACCACGGCCACGCCGAGCCAGCTGTGCTCCGAAAGCCAGGGCTGCGTCGCGCGCGAGATCCGGCCGCTGAACAGCGCGCCGTCGCCCTGCGCGAGCTCCACGCGCGTGCCGAGCAGCGGGTGCGGCGTGCGGGCGAGCCCGAGCGCCGTGACGTCGCCCGCGGCGGCCTCTCCGGCGAGCCAGTAGCGCGCGCGCTGAAAAGCGTACGTCGGGAGCGGCACCACACGCGCGTGGAACGGCGCGAAGAACGCCTTCCAGTCGACCTCGTGACCGCTCGCGTGCAAGCCGCCGAGCGCGCCCGCGAGCGCGGCCTGCTCGTCCATGTCTTTGCGCAGCGCCGGCCACACGCGCGCGTCCTCGACGCCTTGCGCGTCTTGCTCGGACGCGAGCGCGTCTTCGACCAGCGCGGACAGCACGGCCTGCGGTCCGAGCTCAAAGTAGCCGGTCGCCTCCATCGCGCGCAGCGTCTGCACGCCAGCATGAAAGCGGACCGGTGCGCGCACCTGCTCGACCCAGTAAGACGGATCGCACCACGATTCTGGTTCGGCGCAGGCCCCCGTCAGGTTCGAGATGATCGCGAGCCGCGCAGGCCGGAGCGCCAAGCCCCGCACCACGGCGGCGAAGTCCGCGAGCATGGGCGCCATGCGCGGCGAGTGGAAGGCATGGCTGACGGTGAGGCGCCGGACCTTACGTCCGCGCGCGGCGAACGCCTCTGCGACCTCGAGCGCGCTGCGCTCGTCGCCCGAGATGACGACGGACCGCGCGCCGTTCACCGCTGCCAACGAGAGCTCGGCGCGGCGAGGCTCGAGCCAGGGCTCGAGCTCCTGCTCGGACGCTTCGATCGACATCATCGCGCCGCCGGCCGGGAGCGCCTGCATCAGGCGCGCACGCGCCGCCACCAGGGCGCAGGCGTCGGCGAGCGACATCACGTCGGCCACGTGCGCGGCGACGATCTCGCCGAGCGAGTGGCCGAGCAAGAGCTCCGCGCGCACGCCCCACGCCTCGAGCGCGCGATAGAGCGCGACCTCCAGCGCGAACAGGGCGGGCTGCGCGTACGCGGTCGTGTTCAGGAGCTCCGCTTCCGCGCTCCCCGCCTCCGCGAACATCACCTCGCCCAACGGTCGCTCGAGCCGTCCTGCGAAGCCTTGAAAGGCTGCGTCGAGCGCCGCGCGGAACACGGGCACGCCGCGGTAGAGGCCGAGTCCCATCTGCGGTCGCTGGCTGCCCTGGCCCGTAAACAGAAAGGCGAGGCGACCGCCCACGCGCGCGCGATCTACCCAGGGCAAGGCGCCGGAAGTGCCCGCCGCCAGCTGCTCGAGCGCCGCGGCGAGGCCGTCTCGATCGGCGGCGATCGCGACGGCGCGCACTTCGAAGCTGCTGCGCGAGGTCGCGAGCGAGTGCGCCACGTCGACCAGCGCGTGCTCGGGCCGCGCGCGCAAGTGCGCGTGAAGCCGCTGCGCCTGCGCGCGCAAGCCAGCGTCGCTGCGGGCGGAGAGCAGGAATGGGAGCGCGCCGTGCACGACGGGGGACTCGCCCGGCAGCGCTGGCAGCGCCACGGAGGCGCCCGCCGGCTCGTCCAGCGCAGGCGGCTCTTCGAGGATCACGTGCGCGTTCGTGCCGCTGATGCCGAACGACGACACCGCGGCCCGGCGCGGACGCCCGTTCGCTTTCCAGGGCCGCGCGTCGCGGAGCAGCGAGACGGCGCCGACCGACCAATCCACGTGTTCGCTCGGCGCCTCGGCGTGCAAGCTCTTGGGAAGCAGCTGATGCTCGAGCGCGAGCACGACTTTGATGATCCCCGCCACGCCCGCGGCCGCTTGCGTGTGGCCGAGGTTCGACTTGATCGAGCCGAGCCAGAGCGGCTGGTCGGGCGAGCGCGCGACGCCGTAGGTCGCCAGCAGCGCTTGCGCCTCGATGGGATCGCCCAAGGTCGTGCCGGTTCCGTGGCCCTCGACGGCGTCGATCTCGCTCGCCGCGAGCTCCGCGCTCGCCAGTGCTTGACGGATCACCAGCTCTTGCGCCCGCCGGTTGGGCGCGGTCAGCCCCTGACTCTTCCCATCTTGGTTGACGGCAGATCCGCGCACCACGGCCAAGACCGGGTGCCCGCGGCGGCGCGCGTCGGAGAGGCGTTCGAGCAGCAGCATGCCCACGCCCTCGGACCAGCCCACGCCGTCCGCGGCCGCAGAGTAAGGTTTGCAACGGCCGTCCGCGGCCATGCCGCGCTGCCGGCTGAACTCGACGAAGGTCGCGGGGGTCGCCATGACGGTGGCGCCCCCCGCCAGCGCCAGATCGCACTCGCCTTGTCGCAACGCCTGACACGCCAGGTGCAAGGTGACCAACGAAGACGAGCACGCCGTGTCGACCGTGATCGCGGGCCCCTGGAGCCCCAGCGCGTAAGCGATGCGACCGGATGCCACGCTGGGGGCGCTTCCCACGCCGAGCTGCCCTTCGAGCGAACCGGCGTTGCCATGGACGAAGCGCGTCCCGTAGTCGTTGTACATGATGCCCACGAACACGCCGGTGGCGCTGCCCTGAAGCGAGCTCGGGACGATGCCGCCGCGTTCGATGGCCTCCCACGCCGTCTCCAGGAGCAGCCGCTGCTGCGGATCCGTGGCCAGCGCTTCGCGCGGCGTGATCCCGAAGAACGCGGGGTCGAAGTCCGCTGCATCGCGGAGAAAGCCCCCTTGGCACACGGTGGTCTTGCCCGCCGCGTCGGGATCGGGATCGTACAGCGCGTCGCGATCCCAGCCGCGCTCGCTCGGGAACTCGCCGACCACGTCGGCGCCGTCGACGAGCAGCTGCCAGAGCGCTTCCGGGGAGTGCGTCGCGCCCGGATAGCGGCAGCTCATCGCCACGATCGCGACAGGCTCCGCGCTCGCCGCGACGGCCTTGACCGGCACATCCGCGCTGGGAGCCGCCGCGCCGACGAGCTCCTGCTCGAGAAAGCGCGACAGCGCGTTGGGGGTCGGCTGATCGAAGAGTAAGGTCGAGGGCAGACGCAGCCCCGTACGCGCGGCCAGCTGATTGCGCAGCTCCACGGCCATGAGTGAGTCGATCCCGAGCTCCGAGAGCGGACGATCGGGCGCGATGCTGGCAGCCTGCACGCCCATGACCGCGCTCACGGCGGCGAGCACGAGCTCGCGCAGCGCGCGCTCGCGCTCGGCTCCGCGCAAGCTGCGCAGGCGCGCCGCGAACGTCGAGCCGCCCGCGGCGGATGCGGGGCTGCGCTTTCGGCTGAGCAGTCCCTGGAGCAGCGACGGCGTCCGCACCGCCGCGGCGAGCGCGCGCTCATCGAGGCGCGCCGGCACGAGCTGCGTCTCGTCGGCGGCGAGCGCCAGATCCAAGAGCGCCAGCCCTTCGCTGCTCGCCATCGGCAGCACCCCACCGCGCGCCATGCGCTCACGAGAGGCGTCGCTCAGCCCTGCGGTCAAGCCGCTCGGCTCCGCCCAAAAACCCCAAGCTAGCGACGTCGCGGGCAGACCCGCGGCGCGGCGGTGCTGGGCGAGCGCGTCCAAGAAGCTGTTCGCCGCGGCGTAGTTGCTTTGCCCCGCGCCGCCGAGCACGCCCGCCAACGAAGAGAAGAGCACGAAGGCGGCGAGCTCGCGCTCGCGCGTCAGCTCGTGCAAATGCCAGGCTCCGTCGAGCTTCGCGGCGAACACGCGATCGATGCGCGCCGCGCTCTGCGCCGACAACACGCCATCGTCGATCACGGCCGCGCAGTGGACCACCGCCACCAGCGGATGCTGTGCGGGGATGGCGGCCAGCATGGCCTCGACCTGTACGCGTTGCGACACGTCGCAGGCCACCGACGTGACCGTGGCGCCGAGCTCGGCGAGCCGCGCTTCGAGCGCCTCCGCGCGACCCGAACGTGAGCCAAGGAGGAGCTGGCGCACGCCGTGCTGACGGACCAGATGCTCGGCGACGAGACCGGCCAACGCGCCATTGCCGCCGCTGATCAACACGGTGCCCGTCGCCAGCTCGGCGCCGCTGCGCGACAGCGCGCCCGGCGCATAGCGCGCGAGCCGCGGCGCGCGCAGAACTCCCCCGCGCAACGCGAGCTGCGGCTCGTCGGCCGCGAGCGCGGCCTGCAGGAGCGACGTGGAGAGCTCCGCGTCGCTCGGATCGAGATCGACGAGCCTCAGCGCCTGCTCCCCGTGCTCGAGCTGCGCCGAGCGCACGAGGCCCCAGAGCGGCGCGCGCGCCAAGTCGGGCACGGCATCTTCGAGGCCGGCCGCGACGGCGCCGCGCGTCAACACGACCAAGCGCCGCGCCGTCAAGCGCTCGTCCGCAAACCAAGCCTGCAGCAGCGCGAGCACGCGCTGGGTCTCGAGATGTGCGCCGGCCAGCACGTCTCGGGCGAGCCCCAAGCAGGGGAACACCACGAACGCTGGGACCTCCGCACCCGCGTCCAATGCGGCGGTCAACGCTGTCAGGTCTGCATACCACGCCGCGGCACCGGCGAGCGCGCGCGGGTCGTCCGCCAACAGCGCCCAGCGCGCAGCGCTCGCAGGTTCGGGGACGGTCACCCAGTCCACGCGATAGAGCGCCTGCTCGGCCGCCAGCGCGCCGCGCAACTGCGCTGCGTGGGCCGGACGGGCGCGCAGCGCTCGCACCTCCGCCACGAGCTCGCCCGCTTCGTCGGCGAGCAGGAGCGCGACCTTTCCAGGCGCGCGCAGCGAGAGCTTGACGCGCAACGCGGAGGCGCCGCTTCGGCGCAGCGTCACGCCCTGCCATGCGAACGGTAGTTCGACCTCGTCGCCGTCGCCGCGCAGCAACAGCGCGTGCAACGCCGCGTCGAAGAGCGCGGGATGCAGGCCGTAGCGCGTCGCCTCCTGCGCCGCGCTCGCGGGCAGGGCGACCTCGGCAAAGAGCTCGTCGCCCCGGCGGTAGGCCGCGCGCAATCCGCGGAACACCTCGCCGAACGCGAGCCCGCGCGCCGCGAGCTGCGGGTAAAAATCGTCGAGCGCGAGCGCGCCGGGCGGCGGCCACGCGCGCAGCTCGTCGACGAGCGCCGGCGCCTGACTTTCGTCCGATCCCAGCGTGCCGCTCGCGTGGCGCGTCCAAGCGCGCTCCGCGCCGCCCTCC
>CAZYWR010000786.1:0-3021 GCA_964651185.1 uncultured Polyangiales bacterium | reverse complement strand
GCGTGCTCGCGCTGCGCGAGCCGGGCCATTGGGTCGAGCTCGCGGAAGAGCTGGCGAAGAGCGACGAGCTCGCCTCAGTGCTCGAGACCTTGTCCGCCGTGTACCGCGACGTGGCGCTATGCGGGCTCGGGTTCGGCGCGGACAAGCTGCGCTTCGGCCACGAGCACGCGCAGATCGAGGAGCGCGCCCGGGAGCTCCGCCCGCAGCTAGCCGCCGCCCGCGCCGCGCGCCTGCTGGAGCTACCCGAGCTGCTCGCGCGCAACGCCAACCCGCAGATCGCGCTCGACCACCTGCTGTCGGACCTCGCCCAGCTTCGCTGACGGGCTCTGCTACCCTGTGCGGTCCGACATGTCTGCCTTCTACGTCACCACGCCGATCTATTACGTCAACGACCGACCCCACATCGGCACCGCTTACTCGACCATCGCCGCGGACGTGCTGGCGCGCTATCACCGCATGCGCGGCGTGCCGACGCGCTTTCTCACCGGGCTCGACGAGCACGGGTTGAAGCTCGAGCGCCGCGCGCGCGAGCTCGGGCTCGCTCCGCAGCCGTTCGTGGACTCGATGGTGCCGCCCTTTCAGGACGCGTGGCGCGAGCTGTCGTGCGCCTACGACGACTTCATCCGCACCACCGAGCCGCGCCACAAGCTGCGCGCCCAGGCGCTCTGGCGTTTGTGCCAGGAGCACGGCGACATCTACGAGGCAGACTATCGAGGTCTGTACTGCGTCGGCTGCGAGGCTTACTACACGGAAAAAGACCTGCTCGAAGGGCAGGTCTGTCCGATCCATAAGAAGCCCGTCGAGGTGCTCAACGAGCGCACCTATTTCTTTCGCTTGAGCGCGTACACCGATCGCTTGCTCGCGTTCTATGCGCGCCACCCTACGTTCGTACAGCCCGAGGGCCGCTATAACGAGGTCAAGAGCTTCGTGCGCGAAGGGCTGCACGATATCTCGATCTCGCGCGCCACCTTCAGCTGGGGGGTAGAGGTGCCCGACCGGCCGGACCACGTGATGTACGTCTGGTTCGACGCGCTGACGAATTACATCAGCGCGCTCGGGGCGCCGCCGCTCGCGGGCGAGTCGACCCCGCTGTTCGAGCGCTTCTGGCCGCCGCACGCCCAGGCCGTGCACATCGTGGGCAAGGACATCCTGCGCTTTCACGCCGTGTACTGGCCGGCGTTTCTGATGAGCGCGGGCATCGAGCCGCCGACCCAGGTGTGGGCGCACGGCTGGCTCACGGTCGACGGGCAAAAGATGTCGAAGAGCCTCGGCAACTTCATCGCGCCCAAGCCCTTGGTCGAGGCGCTCGGCGCCGACGTGCTGCGCTATTATTTGATGCGCGACATCGCGTTCGGACAGGACGGCGACTTCAGCCACGCCAATCTGTTCGCGCGTTATCACGGTGAACTGGCCAACGGCCTCGGCAACCTGCTCAACCGAATTCTCGCCAGCATCGTGCGCAAGACCTTCGAAGGGCGCGTGCCCGTGGTCGACCGCGGCGAGCTGGCCGCGATCGACCGTGCGTTGCTCGACGCCGCGCACGCCAGCGCCGCGAAAGCCGCGCGCGAGTTCGCGGACGTGCATCCGACCCGTGCGCTCGAGGCGATCTGGGAGCTGGTCGCGGCGGCGAACAAGTACGTCGATCAGACCGAGCCCTGGAAGCTCGTCAAGGGCGGCCAGATGCCGCGGCTCGCGCAGGTCGTGTACACCGCGCTCGAGGCGCTGCGCTATCTCGGCTTGATGCTGTGGCCGGTCATGCCCAACAAGGCCTCCGAGCTGCTGATCCAGCTCGGCTTCGACGCGTTGACGCCGGAAGAGGGCGTCGACCTGTGGCCGAGCGACTGGGGCAAGCTTCCCGGCGGGATTGAGACGCGGCCGGGCAAGCCGCTCTTTCCGCGCTTCGAGAAGGAGCAGGAGGCCGCGCTGCTCGTGCAGCTCATGCCGCAAGCCGCGCCGCCGAGCGCGGAGCCGAACGTGGCGGCTGCGCAAGCGCGGGCCGAGGCGGCAAGGGAGCGCACGGCGCCCGCGCCGAAAGCTACGCCCGCCGCCGCGAACCAAGCGCCCGGCCAGCCGCCCAGCAGCGGCCGCGATCTGAGCGAAAAGCCGAGCACCACGATCGATGCGTTCGCGGGGCTCGATCTGCGCGTGGGTGAGGTCAAGCTCGCCGAGCGCGTGCCCAAGAGCGACAAACTCTTGCGGCTCGAGATCGATCTCGGACCGCTCGGCACGCGGCAGATCCTGGCCGGAATCGGCAAACACTACCGCCCCGAAGACCTAGTCGGCCGGAGACTCGCGGTGCTGGCCAACTTGCCGCCGCGCAAGATGATGGGGCTCATTTCACAAGGCATGGTGCTGGCGGCCGGCGACGGCGAGGTGCTCTCCTTCCTTTCGCCCGAGCGGGACGTGCCGCTCGGCAGCACCATCTCGTAATGAGCTGGTTGTTGCCTCCGCTGCCGCCCAAGTTCGAGGCCGCGCTGCGGGACGTCGAGGCCCAGCGGCCAGAGTCGCGCATGGCTGCCGCCGAGCGGCTCGGTCGCGCCGAAGGCGATGAGCGCGAGCCGGCGCTCAGGGGATTGTCGCGGCTAGCCTGCGATCGCCACGCCGGTGTGCGCGCGACGGCGTTCGCGGCGCTCGGCCTGGTCGGCGGCGAGCTCCAGGTCGATCTCGCCATCGCCGGATTGGACGATCAGGCGGCCGAGGTGCGCGAGTTCGCGGCGCTCGCGCTCGCGCAGATCGGTGGCGCGCGCGCTCTCGCGTCGCTGATCGCCGCGCTGGCGAGGCCCGAGCCCGAGCTTCGCTTCCAAGCCGTGGCGGGCGTGGCGGAGCTCGCGCCCGAGCGCGCCGCCGCGCTCTTGATCCCGCTGCTCGGCGATCCCGATCCGGAGGTGCGCGCACAGGTGATCGGGGCGGTGGCGAGCCTGGAGGAGCCGCATCGGGTCGGCCATATCGCCGGCGCGCTCGAAGACGAAGACGCGAACGTCCGGCTCGAGGCTGCGCTCGCGCTGGCCGCACTCCGTGACG
>CAZYWR010000785.1:0-2039 GCA_964651185.1 uncultured Polyangiales bacterium | reverse complement strand
CAAGGTGGTCTCGTCGGCGCTCACGGGTGATTTCATGACGTTGGTCGGCCGGCAGGCGGGCGATCCGCAGTGGAGCGCGGAGGACCGCGCCGAGTATCTCGCGCTCCCGGGCGATCCGCGCTACCGAGAGCTGGCGAAGCAGATCACGAGCGAGCTGCCGTCCGAGCTCGCCGACGATCCCATCCTCAAGGCCTGGGCGATCAGCGAGTGGTTGAGCAAACACGGCACGTACAGCCTGCGCAGCAAACACGCATCCGCCAGCGATCCCACCGCGGACTTTCTGTTCGGCGACAAGGTCGGCTACTGCGTGCACTTCGCGCATGCCGGCGTGTACTTGATGCGCGCGCTCGGCGTGCCTGCCCGCGTGGCGACCGGCTATGCGATCGAGGAGTCGGCGCGCCAGGGCGGCTCGGCCATCTTGCTGTCGAGCGGCGCCGCGCATGCCTGGCCGGAAGTGTACCTGGACGGTGTGGGCTGGGTGGTGGTCGACGTGCAGCCGGAGCGCACGCTCGATCCTGCGCCGGAGCCGCCCGACGCCGATCTGCAGCGCTTGCTGGGGCAGCTCGCGCGCGGCATTCGGCCGCTCCCACCCGACGGCGGTCCACCCGCGACCTTCTGGAAGGATTGGCTCGCCGGGGTCGCACGCTGGGTACGGACGGCGCTCGGCGAAGGGTTGTTGGTCGCGCTCGCCGTACTCTATCTGGCGAAGCTGTGGCGGCGTGTCGCGCCGCTGGTCGCGGGCGAACAGAGCCTCGCGCGCGTGGCGTACCGCGCCGAGCTCGATCGGCTCGCCGAGGTGGGCCTGACGCGTCGTCGCGGCGAGTCGCGCGAGGCATTTGCGGAGCGCGTGCGCGAGGCGCTGCCGAGCTTCCCCGCGCTCACCGCGTTGCACGTCGGCGCCCGTTTCGGGTCGCTGCGCGCGCAAGCTCGGGGGCGCTCGGAGCTCCGCAGCGTGGCGCGGCACGTGCGCGGGGAGCGCGCTCTGGCCATCCGTTGGTGGCGGCGCGCGCTCGGCGCTGCGGTTCCCTGGAGCTTCCTGAAGGCGCGCTGATGGTGCCTCTTCCCACCAGCATGGCGCAGGCGGTCTGCCGAGCGCGCCGACCGCAAACGCAGGTTTTCGCGCACCCGGGCGCACTCGTGCGCGAATCGAGAACCCTTTTGCTCGCGCGCGAATCGAGCGCCCTTCGGTCGCGCGTGGCTCGAGAACCCTTTCGCTCGCGCGCGAGTGCGCGCGGCTCGAGAACCTTTCGCTCGCGCGCGCTAGAGCGCGCTTCGACCCGCCGGAGTCTGCATGTCGCTCACGTATGATCTCAACCAAGCGCACGCGCTCGTCGAACGCCTGCGTAACCGCCTGGCCGTAGCCGTGCGCGGACGCGACGAGGTGATCGAGCTCTTGCTGATCGCGCTGCTCGCCGACGGACACGTGCTGCTCGAAGACTTCCCGGGCTCCGGCAAGACGACGCTGGCGCGCGCGCTCGGCGAGGCGATCGCCACCGACGGCGGCGACCCGCAGATCGCGGCCTTCCGGCGCATTCAGTTCCCGCCCGCCTTGTTGCCGAGCGACGTCACGGGCACGACCGTCTTCGAGCCGCACTCGGGCGGCTTCGTGTTCCGGCGCGGTCCCGTGTTCGCGCACGTGGTGCTCGCCGACGAGATCAACCGCACTTCGCCGAAAGTGCAGGCGGCGATGCTCGAGGCGATGGCGGAAAAGCAGGTCACGATCGACGACGCCACGCACCCGCTCGACGAGCTGTTCTTCGTGATCGCCACGCAGAATCCGCTCGATCTGGCGGGTACCTATCCGTTGCCGCGGCCGCAGCTCGATCGCTTCTTGTTCAAGATCCGCATGACCCACATCGCCCGCCAGCATGAGCTCGCGGTGCTCACCGACTACCCGATGGCGCGGCTCAGCCGGGCCGCCGAGCTGCCGGGCGCGAAACGCAGCGAAATCCTGGCGGCGCGCACGGTGCTGCGCAGCGACGTGGCGATTCACTCTGCCGTCCGCGAGGCCTTGGTCGATCTCGCGACGGCGATGCGCA
>CAZYWR010000784.1:0-5696 GCA_964651185.1 uncultured Polyangiales bacterium | reverse complement strand
CCTTGGATCGCCACGGTCGACAAGCTGACGTCGACGCCGTGCGCATGATGGTGTCCCGGACGCTCGAGCGCGCCGAGCCGCTCCAGCAAGCGCTGCCACTTGGGCGCGCGGGCCAGGCGCTCGGACGCGCTCTGCACGCTCTCGGGGCCGAGCACGCTGACGGTCGTGGGCGACACCAAGAGCGCCACCGAACGCACCAGCGCGGGCTCGAGGCTCCCCACGAGCGCGTTCATGACCGCGCCGAGCCGCCACTCCTGACTCGCGCCCGGCGCGTACGCGAACATGCCCACGTGCACGGGGCCTTCCGCCGCGAAGGCGCGAATGGCGGCGGCGATCTCGCGCGGTTGCGCGAGCAGGTCGCGCGCGGCCGGCGCGCGCAGCACGGCCCCGGACAGCTCGTCGGGTCTGCCCAGCGCGCGCTCCGGCTCGGCCAAATCGACCCACAGCACGCTCGCGCCCGCGCGCAGCAAGAGCCGCGTCGACGCGAGCTCCGCGCCTGCCCCAAACAGCGCGAAGCGCTCCCCGCGCAGATCGATCGCGCCGCCCTGCGCCGCTGCGCGCTCCACGATCCAGTGCAACGCGCGACGCGCCGCCGCGGTCAGCTGATGCGTCTCGTAGAGCCGATCGGCGAGCGCGCTCACTTCGCGGCCGCGATACATGCGCCCGTCGAGCGGAACCTCGATCGGTGCGCCCGTCGATCCGGGGAGCGCCGTACAGTCGAGCGCGGGGGTCGGGAGTGGGTCGGCGAGGTACGTAACGAGCGGCGCGCGCGCGCCGTCTCGACCCGCGTACTCGAGCGCGGCCTGCGTGCGTTGCGCGATGGAGCGCGCGATCTCGACGCGCCGCGCGCTGCCCACGCGGGCCGCCTCGAAGCGCGCCAAGGCCGCGCCGTACGTGCGCTTGAAGACGCCCGCGTCCCGCGGCAGCGCCGCCGACCCGAGCACCTCGGGAAAGCGCTCGATCGCTTCGCTCAGCACCGCATGAAAAAAGCTCGACCCCGTGTGCCCTGCAGGAAGCATCACCCCGACGGCTCGCTCTGTCATGCCGCGCGGCATCCCATTCACCCCGAACCGAGCAAGGATTTCGCTCGGAGCTGCGCCCGAGGGCGCATGAATTGAGGCCTCAGGACAACCCCTTTCAGGGCCTGATGAGTCGAGCGCACGTCGCTCCTCAGCTCGCCTTGAGCACTACCTTGACGCACTCGTCTTCCTTGTGGAGGAAGAGATCGAAGCCTTCGGGCGCGCGATCGAGCGGCAAGCGATGCGTGACGATGAAGGTGGGGTCGAGCTCGCCTCTCTGGATGCGCTCGAGCAGCGGCTTCATGTAGCGCTGCACGTGGCACTGCCCGGATTTGAGCGTGAGCGCGCGGTTCACGATCGCGCCCATCGGGAACTTGTCGATGAAGCCGCCGTACACGCCGACGACCGAAACCGTGCCGCCGTTGCGGCACGCCAGGATCGCCTCGCGCAACGCGAGCGGCCGGTCCGTCTCGAGCATCGTCGCCTGCTTGACGCGATCGTAGGCGTAGACGAGTGGGTGACCGTGCGACTCGAGTCCGACTGCGTCGATGCACGCGTCCGGACCGCGTCCCCCGGTCAGCTCGTTGAGCGCGTCGCGTACGTCGACCTCTTCGTAGTTGAGCGTCTCGGCGCCCGCCTGCTCGCGCGCCTTCTCCAAGCGATATGGGAAACGATCGATGGCGATCACGCGCTCGGCCCCGAGCAAGTAAGCGCACTTGATCGCGAGCAACCCGACCGGACCGGAGCCCCAGACCGCGATCACTTGCCCGGGCCTGATCTGACACATCTCCGCGCCCATGTAGGCCGTGGGTAAGATGTCGGAGAGGAAGAGCGCCTGCTCGTCGCTCAGCTCCTCCGGAACCTTGATCGGGCCCACGTCTGCAAACGGTACGCGCACGTACTCGGCCTGTCCGCCCGCGAAGCCGCCCAAGAGGTGCGAATAGCCGAAGATCCCCGCCGGCGAGCGGCCCCACAGCTCCTCTGCCATCCAAGCGTTCGGGTTCGAGTTCTCGCACAGCGAATAGAGCTCCGCCTGGCACGCGGCGCACGCGCCGCAGGCGATGGGAAAGGGGACGACCACGCGATCGCCGCGCTTGAGGTTCTTGACGCCCTTCCCGAGGTCGACGACCTCACCCATGAACTCGTGACCGAGGATGTCGCCCTTCTCCATCGTCGGCACGAAGCCGTTGTAAAGATGGAGATCGGAGCCGCAGATGGCGGTCGACGTCACGCGTACGATCGCGTCGCGGGCATTAAGAATTTGTGGGTCTGGAACGCGCTCGACGCGCACGTCCCTCTTACCCATCCAACAGTTCGCTTTCATCTCGTCTCCCCCTCTTGCCAGGGTTGGGGCACCGGGGCGTGCGGCAGCGCGCGTTGCGGGGCTGGACGCGCGGGGTGCGGCGTACGGCGGATCCTGGCGTCTGAGCGCACGACTTCGCCGGTCTCGAGCACCTGCTTGAAGCGGCGCAGGTCGGCCGCGATCTGCTGCTCGGGAGCTTCGCCGAACAGCTTGGCGAACACGGCGCCGACTCTTCCCGCCGGCGGCCGATAGCGCAGCTCGACGTGCACCTCGGTACCGTGGCCGTCTGAGGTGGGCACGAACCGTACCTCCCCGGCGTGTTCGACATCGCCGCCCGGCAGGGAGCGCCAGGCGATGCGCTGGCCGGCCTCGTCGATCGTGATCTCGGCGTCCCACTCCACCGACATGCCGAGCGGCGCCTTCGTCTTCCAGTGCGAGCGCCGCGCGTCGAGCACCTCGATCGACTCCAGGTGGCTCATGAAGCTCGGCAGGTTATCGAGCTGGTGCCAGAATCGATAGACCTCGAGAGGGGACTGCCAGACCGTGATCGCGCGCTTGACGTGCACGTTGGGTCGCAGGTGGGGGGCCGTACTGCGCCCGCGGCCAGCCGCGCGGCCGCGCCCCATCAGTCTGCTCGCTCCGCCGTCGCCGAGCGCACGGGCGCCAGCGGGCGGGTGGCTCGTGCATTGCTGCGCAGCGAGCACGTCGAGCGCGGTCACGCCGAGGACCGCCGCGCCAGCGAGCGCGAGCCGTTCACGGCGCGTGTTCCGCGAAGCGGCGGCGGCGCCGAGCAGCAGCAGATCCATCACGTCGCCGGCCACGCGGCCCCAGAGCAAACTCTGCGGCTCCTCGGTCGTGAGGATCCCGACGCCGTTGGCCAGCTCGCGCAAGCCGCACGCGCGCAAAAGCGCGCAGTTGTCGTCATCTGCGCGCACACCCATGAAGCGTGCGAGCCCCTCCGGCGCGGCGAGCTCAGCGAGACCCAAGCCCAGGCTGAACCAGCCGAGCCCGTGGGCGAGTTGTTCCCCATCGCCATCCATCCACGCGCGTGTCCGCGAGAACGCGCGCTGTCCTCGCTCATGCAGGCTCGCGCCCGCCCCCCGCGCGCGCTGCCACGTTTCTTCTCCGACCTCTCGCATCGTCATCTCGTCCTCCCCATTCTGGGGCGAGCGCGGCAAGCCGCCTCAACCGGCGCGTTTGGCACAGCACGCTCACGCCCGTTTGCGGTGTTTGCCGAGTGCGACGCAATAAACGCGCCCAATTCTCGCCAGCGGCGAGTGCGCGCTTCCGCTCAGAAGTAGACCGACAGGCCGGCCTTCGGTCCCTGGGCTCCGATCTCTCCGCGGAACGCCACCGCCGACGAAAAATCGTAGAACAACCCGACGGCGCTATCGAAGTAGAAGTAGCTCGGGCTCCAGTGCACGTCGCCCACGTCGACGCCGATGCTGTAGCCCAGGCCGATCGCCGCGTACGGCCGGAATTTCTGAGTGATGTGGAACGACCAGGTCGCGTACACAGCGGGCGCGATGTTGAGCGCCTTGCGGCGCAACCCCTCGCTGCCGAGCGCCCGATAATAGTAGCCGTAGTCGCGCGTGTAGGAGAACGCGAGGCTCGGTTCGATCGAGAAGTGGTCGTTGATCTGCGGGATGAAACCGTCGGGGACGACCGGGATCTCGTAACGCGCCATCGCGCCGATGCCGATGCCGTACCACCAAGGAACGAACATCATCACGCTCAGGTTCTGCGGACGCTCCTGTGGGCTCAGATCGCGGATGCCGCCATCGCCTCGCGGCGATCCGGCCCCGTCCTGCGCTGAGGCGATGCCCGGGGCGCTCGTGAGGCAGCCTACCGAAGACACCAGTCCTACGATGGCGAAGCGCGCGCTGGCGCGCGCGAGCTTTCTGAGGCGAACTTTCACGGACTCTCCTATTCGGTTCATGGAACTCTGCAGGACGCCGAGCTCGCGGGGAGACTTGCGCGCGACCGTGCGGACAGTCAAGTACGCCGCTTGGACTACGGTAGGCCTCGCCGCGCGCGACCGAGTCCGGGTCCAGACGTCCACGACATCCCATCAAAGTAGGAGGCTAGCCACGCATGCCACCAAGCGAGCCACGAGCAGACCACCTAACATCGCGCGCGCCCCGAGCCGCGTCAGGTCTGCCCGCCGCTCGGGCGCGAGGCTGGCATAGCCGCCGATCTGAATCCTGATGCTGCCAAAGCTAGCGAACCCACGAAGTGCGTAGGAGGCGATCACGCGGCTGCGCTCGCTCAACCAAGCTGGGTCAGCGGCGAAGGCGCGAGCCATATTCGAATAGGCCACGAAGTTCGCTGGAGGCGACGGGATTGAACCTCCACGGCGGCGCGGACGCCAGGAATCCAGGCCGGATCGCCCGGCTTCGCGGCGCTTTAAGTAGCAGCCTTCGGCGGAACCAAAGGCGGCATGCTCGCGGCACCGGCCCTGCTCAGCGCGGGCGGCCGGAAGCTGCGCCGCTTGGCGGCCTCCATGCCGTGCCACAGGCCGCGAAAGAACTGGCGCACGTTGACGCCGAGGGTGCGCGTGTTGTAGCCGCCCTCCTGCACCACCAAGGTCGGTACCCCGAGCCCGCCGATGCGCGCCCCGCTGTCCTCGAAGTCGGCCGCGCGCAGCGACCAGGTCCCGGTCGGATCGGACTTGGCCGTGTCGAGCCCCAAGCAGACGACCAGAAAGCCCGGCGCGAACTGGCGGATCTGATTCAGCGCGTAGGCCAAGGTGCGCGCGTACTGACTGGCGCTGATCTTTTGCGGCAGCGGCAGGTTCAGGTTGAAGCCCGCGCCCGGACCCTCGCCCACCTCGTCCGCGAAGCCCGTGAAGTAAGGATAGGCGAACTGCGGATCGCCATGGATGGACACCGTCAACACGTCGGCGCGGCGATAGAAGATGTCCTGCTGCCCGTTGCCGTGGTGATAGTCGATGTCGAGCATGGCCACGCGCCCGTGCGACGATAGATAGTGAGCGGCGACCGCCGCGCTGTTGAGGTAACAAAAGCCACCGAACACGCGGCGCTCGGCGTGATGCCCGGGCGGACGCACGAGGGCGTACGCGAAGTGCCGGCCCGAGAGCAGCGCCCGCGCGCCCGTCAGCGCGCAGTCGACCGCGCGGCGCGCGGCGGGCCAGGCGTTGTAATGGAGCGGCGTGAAGGTATCGATGCAGTAGTAGCCCGCTCGCACCGGCATCTCGCGCGGCGGGCGCGCGGGGTTGCGGATCGGAAACACGTATGGGTAGAGCGCGGGCTTGCCCTTGAGGCTCGCGCACATGCGCTCGAGATAGCGCAAGAAGTCGAGATCGTGCACGGCCGCGACGTGCTCGTCGCCGAAGCGCACCGGCCGCTGGAACT
>CAZYWR010000783.1:0-2540 GCA_964651185.1 uncultured Polyangiales bacterium | reverse complement strand
GGCGCGCTCGCGCAGAGGGGTAGGGCGCGCGAGCGCGGTCGCGCATCGTTCCAGTGCCCCGCGCAACGCCTCCGCCTCTTGGGCCGAGAGGCCGGCGAGCAACGCCCGCTCGATCGGTGCGGTGGCGCGGTCGCACGCCGCGAGCACCGCGCGCCCGCGGCGCGTGAGCCGCGCGCGCAAAATGCGCCCGTGATGCGGATCGGCGGAGCGCTCGATCCAGCCGTTTTGCTCGAGCGAGACGAAGATCTGGTTCATCGCCTGCGGCGAGACGAAGGCGCGCCGCGCGAGCTGCGCCGACGAAAGCCCGCTGCGCCGGTTGAGCACGCTGAGCGCCGTGTATTCGGGCGTGGTAACGTCGAGCGGCCGGAGCGCCGCGTCGAGCGCAGCGCGCAACCCACGCTCGACCCATTTGATGAGGTAGCTAACGCGCGCGCTCATGCCGGACCTGTCTCCTGGCCGCTGCTCTCGCGACGACTTGCGAAGGCGCCGCGGTTCCCGGTAGCCATATCAACCTCCTTGATATAAGACAACCCCGAAGCGTACAGATGCGGCGGGCCGCGATCCGGCCGCGGCGCGAGGAGCGGGCATGGGATCGACGACGGAACAAACACAAACGCTGCCGAAGTGGGAGAACGTCGCGGTCGAGCTCGATGACGGCATCGCTTGGGTGGCGCTCGATCGACCGCACAAGCGCAACGCGATGAATCCCGCGCTCAACGCCGAGATGGTCGACGTGCTCGACACCTTGGAAGGCGACGACCGCTGTCGCGTGCTGGTGCTGACCGGCCGTGGCGAGGCGTTCTCGGCGGGCATGGACTTGAAGGAATACTTCCGCGAGGTCGACGAGGCCCATCCGTCCGTCCAGATCAAGGTGCGCCGCGTGGCCGCCGAGTGGCAGTGGAAGCGGCTCATGAACTACGCAAAGCCCACCGTCGCGATGGTGAACGGCTGGTGCTTCGGCGGCGCGATGACGCCGCTCGTGGCGTGCGACCTGGCGATCGCCGCGGAGGACGCGACCTTCGGCCTGTCCGAGATCAATTGGGGCATTCCCCCGGGCAGCGTGGTCAGCCGCGCCATGGCCGCCAGCAGCCGGCCGCGCGACGCACTCTACTACATCATGACGGGCGAAACGTTCGACGGCCGGCGTGCCGCGGAGATCGGGCTCGTCAACCGCGCGGTGCCACGGAGCGTGCTGCGTGAGGAAGTACGCGCGCTCGCGAACGTGCTGAAGGAGAAGAACCCGGTGGTGCTGCGCGCCGCCAAGGTCGGCTTCAAGATGGCGCGCGATATGTCGTGGGAGCAATCCGAAGACTACCTCTACGCCAAGCTCGAGCAGTCGCAGCACCTCGACAAGGAGCGCGGCCGCCAAGCGGGCCTGAAGCAGTTCCTCGACGAGAAGAGCTTCCGCCCGGGTCTGTCCCCGTATGACCGCGACAAAGCCGGCGCAGACGACGCGAGCTCGGAAGGAGACGATCGCGGCGAGCGCCCGGCGAGCGCGCGCGGCAAGCTGCCCGCGGGACGCTAGCGTTCGCGCCCAGCCGCTTGCCGAAACCCAAGCGAAGCGGTATGGCAGTCGCCATGCGAAAGTACGGGGTTTGTGCGGCCTTCGTGGGCTGCCTCGCGCTCTGCGCGTGTCAGGTTTTCACGGCCGGAGAGCCCGTGAGCGAGCCTGATCCGGCGTTGGCGCGCAAGCAGCGTGACGAGCTCGCGAACAAGGCGCACGGCGCCAATCCGCACGGCGCCAATCCGCACGGCGCGAACCCGCACGGCGCCCAAGCCAAAGAGGGCGGCGACCAGGGAGAGATGGCGACCGCGTCTCACATCCTGATCCGCTACGCCGGCGCGACGCGCACGACGCCCGACATGACCCGAAGCAAAGAAGACGCGCGCAAGCTCGCCGAGGAAGTGGCGAACAAGGCGCGCGCGCCAGGCGCCGATTTCGCGGCGCTGGCCAACGAGTACACGGAAGACCCTTCCGGCAAAGGGCGCGGCGGCAAGCTCGGGACCTTTCCGAAGGGGCGCATGGTGCCGGAGTTCGATAAGCCTCTGTTCGCGCTCAAGCCCGGCGAGGTCAGCGATGTGATCGAGACCCCCTTTGGGTTTCACGTCATCATGCGCGAGAAATGAGCCCGTGAGCACCGCCCAAGAAGTGCGGCGCAGTCCGCGAATGCTCGCGCTGATGTTGGTCAGCCTGGTCGTGTACACGGCGGCCGACCTGGGCAGCAAAGAGTGGGCGCTCACCAGCCTCTCGCGTGAACGGCGCGGCGAAAAGCCGCCGATCTGCCAGGCCGACGAGCACGGTTACCTCGAGATCCAGCGCTACCCGCTCGAACCGCGCCCGCTCATCCCCGGCGTGATCAACCTGCATTATGCCGAGAACTGCGGCGCGGCCTTCGGCATGCTGCGCGGCGCGCCCGGCTGGCTACGCGCGCTCGTGTTCGGCGTCGCCGCGATCGGCGCGTCGATCGTGCTGACGACCATGTTCATGCGCGGCGCGGGCGGCAAGCTGTTCGGCGCGGCGGTGCCGCTCATCCTGTCTG
>CAZYWR010000782.1:0-5867 GCA_964651185.1 uncultured Polyangiales bacterium | reverse complement strand
ACGCCTTCGGCAGCGACGCGCCGGATGCGGTCGTGAAAGCACGCCAGCTCGCCCGCGCGCCGCCGGCGCAACAGCTTCTGCATGCACAGCTCGGCCACCAGGCGGGGCATCTCGCGCTCGTTCACGCCCGCCGCCCGGCCGCACAAAGGTGCCGGCAAGGGCGCGCCCACGAGCGCGACCGTCTCGAGCAGCCGGCGCGCGGTCTCCGAGAGCGCCCCAAGCCGCGCCGCGATCGCGACGTCCAGCGTCAACTCCGACGCCGACGCGAGATCATGGCTCTCGGCGAAGCGCGCCAGCACGGTCAAAAACAGCGGATGGCCCACGCTCTCGCGCACCATGATCTCGAGCCATTCTTCGGCGATCGCGCTGCCCATGAGCTCGCGCGCGAGCGCCCGTGCGTCGGCCGAGGGCAGGCCGGCGAGCCGAAGGTCGCTCACGCCGGGTAGCCTGCGCAGGGCGTCCAGCTCGGCTCCGGTCTCGGCTTCGAGCTCGCTGCGCGGGCGCACCGTCGCCAAGATCAAGCAGCGGGCCGGTCGCGTGTCGCCGAGGAGCGCAGACAGGAGACGAAAACTCTCGGGGTCGGCCCACTGCAGGTCGTCGATGACGAGCACGATCGGTGCGCGCGCCGCGACCCGCGTCAACAGGCGCCCGAGCACCGCGAAGGCTTCGAGCCGTTGCACGCTGGGGTCCGCCGCGACCCCTGAGAGCGGCGCCGAAGCCAGCGCTTCGACCGACGCGAGCGTGGGAAAGAGCCGGCACAGGAGCGCCGCGTTCCAGGGCAAAAGCGCCGCACAGTCGCCTCGCGACTGCTTCGCGAGCAGGCGGCCCAGGCCGTCGATAGCGCCGTCGAAGGCCTTGTACGCGAGCAACTCGCTCTCGTAGCAACGGCTACGCAGCACGGCGGCCGCGCCCGTCGCACTCTCGAGGCTACGCAGGAACTGCTCGACCAGCGCGGTCTTCCCGATTCCGCTATCTCCCTCGATCAGCACGACCTCGCAGCTGCCGCCTGCGACGCGCGCGAAGGTGTCGCCGAGCAGCGCGAGCTCGCGTTCGCGACCGGCGAAGGAGCGCGACGCGGCCAGCGGCGCGAGCTCGACGGCCGGCGTCGAGGCACGCGCAGGGGACGCGCGCGGCGCGAACGCCCTCAGCACGGCGTCGGCGCCAGGCCGCTCACTCGGATCGATGGCGAGCAGCGCGCCGCAGAGTCGATCGAGATCGTCGGGAATTCCTGGCGCCAGCGCAGACGGCACCAGCGCGGCGGCGCGCGGCTGCGCGCTCCGGCACGCGCGCGGATCCGCGGCGTCGATGGGCAGGACGCCGCTCAGCGCCTCGTACAAGCACACGCCGAACGCGTACCAGTCTGCGCTCGGACCGACGGCTCCGGACGCCTGCTCCGGGGCCATGTAGGCGAGCGTGCCGAGCCCGCCGGCATCCGTCTGCTCCGGAGCCGCGAACGCGGTCGCGAGCCCGAAGTCGAGCAGCACCACGCGTCCGGCCGGCGTCACGCGGACGTTGCGCGGCTTGAGATCGCGGTGCACGACGCCGGCGGCGTGCAGCGCGGCCAGCCCTTCGGCGAGCTGCCGGAAGGTCTCGCGCAGCTGCGGCTCGTGAAAGCCCAGCTCGTGATCCTCGCTGTAGAGGTAATCGAGCAGGTCCTGGCCCTCGACCAGCTCCATCGCGATGAGCCATTTCCCGCGCTCTTCGAACAGCGCGTCCAGGCGCACCAAGTTCGGGTGCGTCACCTCCTGGACCGCGCGGAACTCCTGCTTGAAACGCCCCAGCGTGACCGCGTTGACGGCGGTCAGCTCCTTGAGCGCGACGCGCTCGCCGTTACTGCGGTCGCGTGCCTCGTACACGGCGCCAAAGCCGCCTTCGCCGAGCAAGCCTAGGAGCTCGGAGCGATCCAGCTCGGCGACGCGCGAAGGAGATGCGCGCATCATCGCCGCACGAGCCGCTCCCGCGGCGAGCTGCGTGATGGGTTGCGCTCGTGCAACGCTCGGGTCCCATCCAGGGATGGCGTGGCGCGTTGTGCGCCGGGGAGCCCGTCGAACGACAGGCTAGATGGCAGCTCCCGCATCCGGGACTCCCTTCTAGAGCGCCGTTGCTCCCGGACTCGCCGGCGCATCGAGGAAGGCGTTGCAGATGGCATCGATGTGCGCTTGGCGCAGGAGCTCGAGCGGGCGCTCGGGGCTCGCCTGCAGCGCGAGAATGCCGACGGCGCACCAGCTGCCGGTGCGATACGTGCTGAGCGCGCGCGGCTGAAAGTCGCCCGGGAGCTTCAACCCAGGGCGCGAAGACGAGGCCTGCAGCTCGTGGATGTCGAGCGTGCGGTTCGAGTCGGGCGCGATGTCGAACTCGCGTCCCCACAAACGGCGCACTTCGGCGAGCAGCTCTGCGCTCGGCTGCTCGGCGCGGTGGCTGGCTGCGAGCACGAGCTCACCCAGCTGCTCTACGAACAGGTAGCCGCGCTCGGCGCCTGAAGTAGAACAGAGAAATTGCAGCGCATCGTGCGCGCGCGCGCTCGCCGACGGGCTCGCGAGAAGCGCGGCGTACAGCTTGCGCGGGTGAACGACCGAGACGGGCGCCGTCATGGAGACCCTAGAATTACCACGAAGGGCGCCCGGATCGACAGCGAGGGAGGCCCCCTTTCGGCGCGTTTTTTGGCCTCCGGGCTGCATCCTTCGAGCTGCGATGAACTGAGTTCGCCCACGCTCAGGGCAGCGCTCCCACCTCGACGCAAGGTGGACGCGTTGCGCCCAGAGCGGGGCGACGCGAGCTTGCCGTGGAAGGCTGCGACGAAACGGTTTCGGCGAGCTTCTGTAAGGCAAAGCACGGCAAAGCGACCACTGTCAGGCAACGCCCCGCGTGATCGCTCGCATGACCGCGTGGATGTTGAACCCACCTGTAAGCAGACGGTTTCGAATCGCTACTTGAGAGTCAATTCGGCGACACGCTGGTCTTGTACGCCTCCATACGTGCTATGTCCCGGCCATGCAGACAGCGACGACGATAGAGCCGCCTGCGCTCGGCGGTGGAGCGCTCAGCGGCGTCGACTATCAGGGCTTCGCACGTGAAGTGACGGCTCTGCGCGGCCGCATCCTTGCGGCGCTCGGACAGGACGACCTCGCCCACCTCTACAAGATCGAGCGCTGGGGCCGCATCTGCACGGTGCTGGGCTATTCCACGGCGTGGATCATCCCCAATCCACTCTCGGCGTTTCTGATGAGCCAGGGCATCGTCACACGCTGGCTGCTGATGCATCACATCGGGCACCGTGGTTACGACAAAGTGCCCGGAGTCCCTACGCGCTACACGAGCAAGGTGTTCGCGATGGGATGGCGGCGTTACGTGGACTGGTTCGACTGGATCGTCCCCGAAGCCTGGAACTACGAGCACAACGTCCTGCACCACTACAACACCGGCGAAAAAGACGACCCCGACCTCGTGGAGCGCAATCTCGGCTTCCTGCGGCGTTCGAGGCTGCCGCGATGGCGCCGCTATCTCTACGTCGCTGTGCTCGCCGCCACGTGGAAGATCGCCTATTACGCGCCGAGCACGTTGCTGCAGTATCAGAACTACCGACGCCGGCGCGCGGGCAGCGAAACAGCACGGTCGGCCAGCTTCGTCGCGCTGTTCAACCCGTTTGCGCGCGGGGGCAAGGAGTTCTGGCTGCGCTGCTTGTTGCCGTATGGGCTCGGTCGCTTCGTGGTGCTGCCGGCGCTGTTCTTGCCGCTCGGCGCGACGGCCGCGCTGTTCGTGTTCGTCAACTCCGTGCTGGCCGAGATCATCACCAACGTCCACGAGTTTTGCGTAATCGGCCCGAACCACACCGGAGATGACCTGTATCGCTTCGACGAGCCGATCAAGGACAAGAGCGAGTTCTTCGCGCGTCAGGTGCTGGGCTCAGTCAACTACACGTGCGGCCGCGATCGCGTGGACTACCCACAGTCTTGGCTCAACTATCAGATCGAGCACCATCTCTATCCGGACATCCCGATGCTGAAGTATCAGCAATACCACGAACAAGTGCGTAAGCTCTGCGTGGAGCATGGCTTGTTTTATCGCAAGGAGTCCGTCTTCCTTCGCATTCGCAAGCTGGTGTCCGTCATGGTCGGAGACAGCTCGATGTTGCGCATCGCATCGCTCTCGCGCCGGCACGACTCCGAGGCGGCGCGCGCGCAGCCGACGAGCGAAGCGCTCGGCGCTGCCTAGCCGATGACGCCGGGGCCGCGAAGACGGCGCGGCGAGCGTGCCGCGGCTACGTCACGCCGAGGCTGCGATCCGCATACGAGCGTGCCGCGGCTACATCACACCGAGGCTGCGATCCGCATGTGACTTGCATCGCCGCCCGGCAAGACCGCGCAGCTCGGGCACCACTGAGGCGGGACGCCGAGATGAAACTCGCGCGGTGCTCCCGTGCCGAAGTTGAGCGTGTCCTGAGGGATGCGCGATAGGTTGGTGACAGCATACGCGTGCGTGTAGATGGCGCGCACGCGTTTGAAAAGCTCGAGCCCGTACGTCGCCCGCGCGCTCTCGAGCTCTGCGACCGCCGCGTCGATGCGGCTCGGAGCGTCGGCGACGGCTTGGCGAATCCACTGACCGACCTCGCCGATCGGCGCGCGAGCGACTTCCGCCGCTGGCCGGGATATCGTGGCAACGAGCACGGCGTTGCCGAAGAAGAGCGGGCCCAGCTGCGGACGAAATCGCCGAAAATCCACGGTGAAGCAGAACTTCGCGTCGGCCCGGCCGCCGCGTCGCGCCACGTCCTCCTTCCAGAGGGTCGCGCACAACGCATCGTTGAACGACAAGCCGCTATCCTCCGGGGCGAGCTCGGAGCGTAACCGCTCTTCGAAGTGCCAGCGCAGCCGCACCAGAGGCTCTTCGCGCTCGAGAATCGTGAAGCCCGCGTTCTCGAACCGCTGCCCCCGTATTTCGTAGGGGAGCGCTCTCGCCGCCGCATTCGTCAAGAACGTCCGATCGCAGTTGAAGGGAAGGGCAGCTTCGCCGCGGGCTCTGGCGGCCCATGCCGCCAGGAAGAGGAACGTGCTGTAAGCGTCTGCCACGGCGTGCGAGAGCGACAGCGACAATGCGACCGCGCGCTCGGTGCCCACATGGATGATCCGCGCGCGCACTAGCGGGGCTCCGATTTCAGCCGGCACGAGCCATGCGCACTCCCGCAGCGGTCGCTCGGACGAGACGGAGTATTCTTCGATTTCCGCAGCGTGACGCGAGAGATCTAGGTAACAGGTGCGATCGCGAGCGACCAGCACGCCGGCTGCGCCTTGGCATGCGCGAGCCGTCTCGTGAAACGTATCGACGAGACGGCCCACATCGAGTCCCGCAGGCAAGCGCATGACGAAGGTCGACGGGTCACTGCTGCCGTAAATGAAGACATGGTCGATGGCTGAAAGCGGCACCAAAGACATCGCACTCTCCCGTACTGCAGTTTGCTGGCGACTTTAGGCGGCAACGATTCGACGAGCAAAGGGCTGCCAGCCGTACGGAACGCCGCGTTCGCTTCGTTCTACGCCGGGGCGGTTCAGTCACGTTCGAGGTCACGCGGTACGAGCACGAGGTCGGCGTGAATCTGCCCGATGCGAGCGTCCAGCAGCACGCGATCGTTACACCTGCGCAGAATGGGGATTCGTTTGCCTGACGCGTCGCCGCGTGCGCGTTAAGAGTCAAAAGAAACCCGTGTTTCCATCGTGTTCTAACCCGGGCCGGCGGAGCTGATCGCGCGAGAACGGGGCGGACTTTTTGCTACACTGAGCCTCGCGTTCACGTGGGCCCACCGCCCCGCGCCGCAGCCGTTCGAGGAAACCATGACGTCTCTTCTCTTTACGCTTCGTTCGCATCGCTTTTTCGCC
>CAZYWR010000781.1:0-3026 GCA_964651185.1 uncultured Polyangiales bacterium | reverse complement strand
AGCCGAGCGCGCCGGTGATCGACGCGCACGCGCGATCGAGCCGCGGGTTGTCGACGAGCTCGCCCATCGTGAGCACCTGCGAGCCGCCGTGGTAGCAAATCGTGCGCGTCGGGCTCAGACCCTCGCGCAAGAGCGCGGTCGCCGTGACGACCTTGAACACCGAAGCCGCGGGCGCCGAGGCGTCGAGCACGCGGTCCGGCCCGTTCGGCTCGGCGCTCGAGTGGCTGACGTACGCGAGCAGCTTGCCGCTGCTCGGCTCGATGGCGACCACGCCCGCATAGGGCACCTCGTTGCGCTTGAGCAACTTGGCGATGAAGCCGTCGAGCGCTGGATCGAGCGTGAGAATGGCGCGGTTTCCGCGCGCGAGGTGCGCGCTGAGGCGCCCGTCGACGAGCTGCCGCGCGCGCGGCTCGAGCCCCGCCAAGAGCTCGGAACGCGTGGGCTGCGCGCGTGGCTCGGCCGGTTCGCCCGGCGCCGGCGCAGCGATGGCGGAGCCGGCCACGAGCGCGAGCGCTGTCGCCAGCGAAAGTACGTCCCAGCGCCACATCTTCGGCACGGTACCGTCCGCCCCGACGCGCGTCAAAAACGACGTGCGCGCCGGCAGATCGCTGGCCCCGGGCGCGACGGCGCTGCGACCGCTGCGCCCTCGACCGCATGCAAGCGCGCCTGCGGCCGGGCGAAGCGAACTTCCACCCCAGGGCTAGGTCACGCTAGGATCGCGCGCGTGGAATTGGAGCAGGACACCGGGCGCATCTCGCTCGACAGCACCATCCTCACACCGGCGACTCCGTCGCCGCAGTCGGACGCCGTGCTGCGCGCCTGTCTGGTGGTGATCTTCGGCGGCGAGATCGGCCGCCGTGTCGTGCTCGAAGGCGAGAAGACCGCGATCGGGCGCGCCAGCGGCGCCGACCTGCAGCTCGATCTCGACAGCGTCTCGCGCACGCACGCGGTGATCACGCGCACGGCCCGCGGATTCGTGCTGCGCGACCAGGCTTCGACCAACGGCACCTTCGTCAACGATCAGCCGGTGCGCGAACGCGTGCTCAAGGACGGCGATCAAATCCGGCTCGGGCGCGCGATGCTCAAGTTCCTCACGAGCCGCAACGTCGAGGCGCAGTATCACGAAGAGATCTATCGCCTCATGACGCTCGATGGGCTCACGCAGGTGCACAATCGCCGCTATTTCCAGGACGCGCTGGAGCGCGAGTTTGCGCGCAGTCGCCGCTACAAGCATCCGTTCACGCTGCTTCTCGTCGATGTCGATCACTTCAAACAGATCAACGATCGCTTCGGCCACCAAGCCGGCGACGCGGTGCTGCGGCGCGTGGGCGCGACGGTGCGGAGCAAGGTACGAACGAACGACCTGGTGGCGCGCGTAGGCGGCGAGGAGTTCGCGCTCGTATCGCCCGAAACCCGGCTCCCCGGAGGCCTCGTCCTCGCGGAGAAGTTGCGGCGTGCGATCGAAAGCGAACGCTTCCGCCATGAAGACCAGGCGTTTCAGATCACCGCGAGCTTCGGCGTGGCCGAGTTCGACGCGGATCTCGCCGACAGCAGCGCGCTCGTGAAGCTCGCCGACGAGCGCCTCTACGAGGCCAAGCGCGCAGGGCGCAACCGCGTCTGCTGACGCGCGCGGGACGACATCTAAGCCCCCCAGCTGAAGAGCGCGCTGCCGCGCGCACGCTTGCTCTGATCGACCAGGGCCTGGAGCGCCGAGCGGATCTGCTCGTTGAGCCGATGCACGACGAGCGCGTCCTCCGCGGCCTCTGGGCCATAGGTCGACAGGTCGATAGGCTCGCCGATCGCGATGCGCCAGCGTACCGGCGCCGGCAGCAGACCGACCACGCCGAACCAGGGAAAGGTCGGCGTGAGCGGCATGGACTCGGTCCCGACCAAGCGCCCCAAGAGACGCGATCGGCGCAGCACCGGGTTGGTCTCTTCCGCGCCGATGATGGCGGTCGGCAGCACGGGGACTCCGAGCTTGAGCGCGAGCCTCACGTAGCCACCCCGGCCGAAGCGCTGCAGCCGGTAGCGGTCGCGGAAGAGCTTGCGCGAGCCCTGCGCGCCTTCGGGAAACACCGCCACCAGGCGATCCTGAGCGAGGAGCCGCTCCGCGTTTTCCGGACAGGCGCGCACCGCTCCCAGGCGATTCATCAACACGCCCATGAACGGGTAATGAATGACCGTGTCCTCCGCCAGCCAGCGCAGCGGGGAGAGCTCCGGGCGCTCCGCGCGCAACGCCGTGCGCAGGACGAGCCCGTCCCACGGAAGCGCGCCTGAACGGTTGGCCACGAGCAGCGCCCGGCCGTGCTCGGGAACATGCTCCGCGCCCGCCAGCTCGACCCGGAAGTAACGCCGGCAGAACGCCTCCAGCAGCGGTCGCAGCTTGGCGTCGACATGCGGATCGAAGCCGAAGTCGTCGACCTCGGCGGCCAAGCTGCGCATGCCGTGCGCGCCATACTGGCGGAAGTAGTAATCAGTCGACAGCAACGACTGCGAACTGCCGAACGCGGCCGCTTCGCGCAAGCGATCGCCGCTCGAACCGCGCGTGAGGCGCGCGGCTGGATCCGAGCCCGGCGCGTCGCTGCGTTGTCTCGGCGGGTGCACGTCAGGCTCGGCTTGCGCGTCCAAGATCGCCGCGAATCCCGAGCGGTCCGCCGAGAGCGCTTCGGCGGCGCGCTCGTCGTTCCAGATGTCGTCGTCCATGGGCAGCTCGCGCGGCGTTCGTGACGGCAGCAGCGGCTCGTCCCCGGGCGGCGCGTAGCCGTTGGCCTGCGGCGAACGCGCACGCGGGGGGCGCGCGCTCGCCGGCCGCGCCCGACCGCCCGATCGCGGCTTGTTGGCGCGCCGAGCAGACGCGCGCGCTTGCGTCGGAGCGGGTTCCTGCGCTGCGCCCTCGTCCTCTGGTGGTGCCGGGCACCGCTCCGATGGCGCCGACTTCTGCGACGTGCGAAGCGATTCACTCGCCGACGCGGAAGGATTCGGCGCGCGCGGCGCGACGGCCCCCGCGCCCTTCACCCCCGCCGGTT
>CAZYWR010000780.1:0-2680 GCA_964651185.1 uncultured Polyangiales bacterium | reverse complement strand
AGCAGCGCGCTGCCGCCGAACAGCACCATCAGCGCCGCCACCGCGAACAGCCACACGCTGCTGCGCGCCGAGCTCGCGGCGCTCGGCCTGCGCTCGCCGAGATCGTCCGTGCGATCGAGCTTGAGCCGCGCTGAGCTCTCGCGCTTCGGCAGCGGGCTCGGCAAGGCCGGCACCGTGGCTTCCACCGCGCGCGCGCCGCGCAGCGAGGTGCCGAGCGGCGTGCCTTGACCGTGCGCCATCAACAAGCTCGCGCTCTCCGGCACGTACGGTCGGAGCGCGTCGATCAGCGCCTGCATGGTCGGAAAGCGCTGGCCGCGATCGCGCGCGATCGAGCGCATCACGAGCTCGGTCAGCTCCGTCGGGAGCTCGGGGCGGAGCTCGGAGAGCGCGGGCGGCGGTCCGCTCATCATGCGGATCGCCAGCGCACCCACGCTCTCCGCGACGTACGGCAGCTGGCCCGCCATGGCCTCGTACAAGATCACGCCCATCGCGTACACATCGACGCGCTGATCGAGATCGCGCTGGCTGTTGATCTGCTCGAACGCCATGTAATACGGCGTGCCTAGCATCACGCCGCTTTGGGTGAGCGGTTTGCTGACGTCGTCTTCGAGCTTCGAGATGCCGAAGTCGAGCACGCGCGGATCATCGATCCGGCCCGACTGTCCCGCGCACACGAAGATGTTGTCTGGTTTGAGGTCGCGATGGACGATGCCCACCGCGTGTGCGGCCGCCACGCCCTCCATCGCTCGCAGCAAGATCTGCAGCGTCTCTTCGAGCGAGAGCAGGCCATCGCGCAAGAGCTCCGAGAGCGGCTTGCCCTCGAGCAGCTCCATCACGATGTAGATGAGCTCGCCCTCCTGACCGACGTCGAACACGTCGACGACGTTGCGGTGCTGAATGCGACCGGCGGCCTGCGCCTCGCGCAAAAAGCGCTCGACGAACTCGGGACGTTCGAGGTGCTCGGGCAAGAGGCACTTGAGCGCGAGGCGCTTGCCCGTGCGGCGATGCTCGACGACGTACACAGCGCCCATGCCGCCGCGTCCGAGAAGGCGTGAGATGACATACTTCTCGGCGACGATGTCACCAGTTTGCGGCAGACCCCGCTGCATCCAGGCCGAAACTGTAGCAGGAACCGTCAACTCGATGCCTAATGCAATGGGATGGAGCGCCCCCAAACTGGCGCTTTTGATCACATTCCGGTCAACTCATCCGGGAATTCGTACTAAAGCCTGTGCGTACCATTCCCACCATTGGCCATGCGGGCCGACTCGGCGGGTACGCTCCGGCACAGGCGTCGTCCATGCGGAACTCCTCACCAGTCGTTTTGGGCGAGATCATCGCTGACAAATATCAGGTAGAGGGCGTCATCGGCGAAGGTGGCATGGGCCTGGTCGTGTCAGCGTGGCATCTGGGGCTACGCCAGCGCGTCGCGATCAAGTTGTTGCTCTCCGAAGGCGGACAAATCGAAGAGGCTGCGCTCGAGCGCTTTCAGCGTGAAGCGCGCGCCGCCGCGCGCATTCGCAGCGAGCACGTGTGCCGCGTGCTCGACGTCGGCATGCTGCCCGCGGGCACGCCTTACCTCGTGATGGAGTACTTGGAAGGCTGCGATCTCGCGGACGAGCTGGCGCGCCGCGGCCGCCTGCCGGCACCTGAGGCGATAGGTTACGTGCTCGAGTCGTGCGAGGCGCTGGCCGAAGCGCACGTGGCGGGCATCATCCACCGCGATCTCAAGCCCGCGAACCTGTTCCTCACGCGGCGTCCGAACGGCACGCGCTGCTTGAAGCTGCTCGACTTCGGCGTCTCCAAGTCCATCTCCGAACAGAGCCTGCCGCACCTTTCGCTGACCAAGACGTCATCGATCGTCGGCTCGCCGATCTACATGTCGCCGGAGCAGCTCAACTCGGCCAAAGACGTCGACGCCCGCACCGACATATGGGCGCTCGGCGCGCTCGCCTACGAGCTCATCACGGGGCGTCCGCCGTTCTACGGCGAGACCATCCCGCAGCTCGTGAGTCAGGTGTTGCACGCCGAGCCGCCGAGCTTCAGCGAGCTCGGCGTGACAACGGCGGGCGGGCTCGAGGCCGCGATCCGCAAGGCGCTCGCGAAGTCGCGCGACGAGCGCTATGCGTCGGTCGGCGAGCTGGCCACCGCGTTCGGACCGTACGCGCCCGACGATTCGATCTCGGTGTCGCGCATCCTGCGCATCCGCCCCTCCTCGGATGTGCGCGATCCGCTGCCTGAGACGGTGGACGAGCGCGAGCTGGGCAAGACGCCCCGCGCGGCCACGCCCCGCGGCGAGCGACCCCTGACCCCGCGCCAGCGCTACGCAGCGAACCCGGCTGAGCGTCGCGTGAGCACGCCCTCGGCGACGCCGCCCGTGGTGAGCGGCTCGAAGCGCTCGTGGCGCTGGGCTTGGATCGCGCTGGTGCTGGTGACCTTGGCGGGGATCGCCGCGGCGTTGTCGCGGCGGCTCGGCGAGCCTGCGCCGGCGTCGCAAGCGCCTCCGAGCTCTGGCGATGAGGCGAACACCGGGAGCCCCTCGCAGGTGCCGGCGCTACCGTCTGCGCCTGCCGCGCAAGCACCGGCGGCGCCCGCGGCAGAAGCGCCGCCAGCGCCCGCGCTCACGCCGACGACGTCCACCGCCCAGCCCGTGCGAGAGCCGTCCGCCCGCGATTCGAGC
>CAZYWR010000779.1:0-3147 GCA_964651185.1 uncultured Polyangiales bacterium | reverse complement strand
CGCGAGCAGTCGCAATGGTGTACCGGCTGGCCCATACTGCGCTCACAACACCAGCGTGACGACATGCGACGCGGTCATTGCTCTCACGTCGGCACGCTCGTGCACAGCTGCCACGGTAGAAATGGATTGTGGTCAGGGTGCGCGCTGCAAGAGGGTCAACACGGTTCCCAACCACTGCACCTACACGTGCTCGAGCAACCTCAGCTGTCCGAGCGATGCTCCCTGCAACCTCGCAATCCCGAGCCCGTACTGCGGCGACTGAGCGCCGAGGAGCGACGGAGCAGCCCGTGCGCACGAACGCAATCAGGCGAATGACTTGGTGGCTTGCGCTCGGAGCTGGATGCGGTTTGCCGACGCCGACGCGGAATGTCGACGCGCCAGACCGCGCGATCGCGGACCTCGACGCCAGCATGGAGGCGAGCACGATGGAGGCGAGCGCGACCGACGCGGGCGCGGGCGACAGCGGGGGGCGCGTGGGACGGCGGCAGCATGGACGCGGGGTGCGTCGGGTGTGCGTCGGCAGGGCATTACCCTTCCATGTGATCGGTCGTATGCGTCGAGCTTCTTCGACCGTGGCGGCATAGGCTTCCGGCATGTGCATGGCGCACGTTTCGCCCATGTCAGGTTCGTGAGGGCCCCGTGGCGAAGGAGTACCGGCTAGGCCGGCCTGGGAGGTTGAGACTCTCCGATGTTTTCCTTCAGCCTCGATCAAGGCATCACAGGTTCCGCTTCGAGCTACTACCCGATGGTGGCCTGCGCGCGTGGTTTGACGCCATTCCTGGCGCCGACGCGAGGCTTGGCCAGGACGGCGCGCTCGCGCTCAACCAGGTGGAAGCTGCTGAGCTCGCAAGGCTGCTAGGGTCGATCGCCGAGCTTTCGTGCGAGCTCGTGAACGCGCCGGCTCCCCTTCTCCGCCCGAGCGCCGCAGCCCCCGCCGACTCGCAAGGCCCCGCAGAGGATGCGGCCACGGAAGCCAAGGTCAAACTGGACGGCCCCGACCACCCAGACCGCGATGGCGAGCATGGACCGCGGCGCGAATCTACTTTGACGTGCGCGCGTCGAGCGCGCCGTCGCGAGCGGGGAACGAAGGCGGGCTGGCGCTTCGCGCCCGCCGACCTGTGATCACAGCGCTGGCCGCCGAGCAGGACTCTCCGATTTGGTCGCTCGATGCCGATTTTCGCTCGGATGGAAGCGCTCGGCTTCGTACGCCGCTTCGGGCCGAGCTGAGGCAGGGGGCAGATCGCAGTCTTCGTGCCCGTGCGAAGCACATTCCCGGGCGCGCGAAGTAGGGCCTGCGCGCTGCTGGCACGCGGGCGCGCCGTTGCTTACGCTGCACGAGCCTTGGCCGACACGACTCCCATACGTCCCGCCCCCGACGAAATGAGAACGGCGTTCGGTCCGTTCGTGTTGCTGCGCCGGCTCGGTACTGGTGGCATGGCCGAGACGTACTTGGCCGAGCGTCGGGTCGCCGCGAGCTCGAAGCGTGGGCCGCAGGCAGTGCAGTTCGGAAGGCTCGTCTGCGTCAAGGTCATCCTGCCTGAGCGTGCGCAAGATCCCGATTTCGTCGGCTGGTTTCTGGATGAAGCGCGGATTCATGCGGGCCTACATCACGACAACATCGTGCAGGTCTACGACTTCGGCGAGCACGAGGGGCGTTACTATCTCGCGCTCGAATACGTTGAAGGCTGCTCGCTGCGCGCCCTGATGGAGCTGCTGGAGTCGCACGGCGCGCGCCTCCCCGAGCGGCTGGTCGTGGCAATCGCGCATGAGCTCGCGAGCGCGCTCGACTGTGCGCACGACCTGACCTTGAACGGCGAGCATCAAAACCTCGTGCACCGCGATCTGTCGCCGCACAACGTGCTGCTCTCGATCAACGGCCACGCCAAGCTCTGCGATTTTGGCGTAGTGAAGGCACGTACCCGCATCATGCGTAGCGAGAGCGGAACCACCAAGGGAAAGCTCCCGTACATGAGCCCCGAGCAGATCCAGGCACCGTCCGCCATCGATGGCCGAACAGATCTGTTCGCGCTTGGCGTGATTCTGTTCGAGCTCCTGTCGGGCACGCACCCGTTTCGCCAGACGCCGCAGGACTCGGACCTGCAGATCGCGACGCG
This sequence comes from uncultured Polyangiales bacterium, assembly GCA_964651185.1. Taxonomy (GTDB): domain Bacteria; phylum Myxococcota_A; class Polyangia; order Polyangiales; family DASUME01; genus DASUME01. The sequence continues at coordinate 1,033 of CAZYWR010000779.1, read as the reverse complement.
CATCGTACACGGCGAGCGGCCGCTGCTCGCGAAGCTCGTCCCAGACGTGAGTCCGCAGCTCGCCGAAGTGGTGGAGCGGCTGCTCGAGATCGACCGAAATGCGCGTATCGGCTCGGCGGCCGAACTCGTCACGCTGTTGGAGCGGCCCCCGCATACGCCCACCCCATCCGCGTCGCGTGAGTTGGCCGAATACGTGCAGTCATGGAATGCAGGAGGGCTTCCGGGCCCCGCGCTGGCGCAAGCAAGGACGGGCGCCGCACCGCCCGGCCCTGCCCCTGCGCGCGCAGCGAACGCAGTGCCGACACGCACGGCTTTCGAGTCACTGTCGGCGCCGAATGAAGCTGTGGATATGCGGCGCGAGGGGGTGCCGTTCCGGTGGAGGGTCGCCGTCGTCGCGGCGATCGCGCTCGTGACCGGGACGCTCGCGGGCATCCGCGTCGTGGCTGTATACCGAGGAGCGAAAGAAGCAAAAGTGGTCCACGCAGGAAGCTCGCCGCAACGCCCGGCCTTGTTGCAAGTCTCCGCGACCGCCCCACGGAGCGAGCCCAGCGCGGTCGAAAACGATCATGCGCCCGAGCAGATGATCGGCGGGCCCCTGACCACGTCAGCCGCGCAGTCTGCGCGCATGGACACACGGGAGCCCGAATCGTCGAAGCAGCAGCGGGCCTCCCCCTGGACCGCGACCGAAGCTCTCCTCGCGCCATCGGCGACCGCGACCCGACCGGCCCGCGAGCGCAAGGGGCTGGCCGAGCCGCTGCGCCGGCTGCCGAGGAGCGGCCTGGTGGCCAAAGGGGAAGACGAGAACGCGACAGGTTCGCCCAACCCGGAGGGCTCCCGCGGCACGAGCAAAGCCAACGCCAGCCCGCGCCCCGCGCCGGAGCCTTCTGAGACATCGAACGCAGAGCTCGCCACGGTTCGCGTCGTGGTGGTCCCGTTTGGCTATGCTCAGCTCAATGGGCAAAGAGGCCGCACGCCTTTGGAAGTACGGCTGCCGGCTGGCGCCTATACGATTCGCGCCGGCGAGGGCCAGGAG
>CAZYWR010000778.1:0-5518 GCA_964651185.1 uncultured Polyangiales bacterium | reverse complement strand
CGACCCAGATCGCGCCCTCGTGACTCTGCACGGCGGCTCGGCAGAACGCCAAGCCGAGGCCATGCCCGACGCTGCCCTTGTCGTCTCGCCCCTGCTCGAGGCGCGTGTACTTCTCGAAGATCGTCTGGCGCTTTTCCGCTGGGATGCCCGGCCCCTGATCGATCACGCGGATTTCGACCGCGCCCTCCACCAGCTCCGCGCGCAGCTCCACCGTGCCCTGCGGGCGGTTGTAGTGAAATGCGTTATCGATCAGATTCTGCAAAACCCGGCGCAATAGCTCGCGATCGCCCTGCAGCGAGGTTCCCTTGAGATCTGTCTGCAGCGCGAGCTCTTGTTCGCGACCTTGCGCGAGCGGCGTCATCAGCTCGACGAGCTCCTCGAGCATCGCCTGGAGATCGAATTCCGCCAGCGTCGCTCGGAACGTCCCCTCATCGCTGCGCGTAACGTCGATGACGTTCAGGGCCATGCGGTTGATGACCTCCGCACCCGCGAAGATGCGCGTCCAGTTCTGACGATCGACCTCCGTAAGGTCGGCTCGCCTCAGCCGCGCCTTGCAGGAAAGCATGATTCCGCTGGCGGGGCTCTTGAGGTCGTGGACCAACAGAGCGGCCATCTCCTCTTTCTGCCGCTGCGCCCGAAGCAGCGCTTCGTGTTTGCGCGCGAGCTCTTCCTGGCTGGCTGCGAGTTGGGCGGTGCGCTCTCGCACCCGCTCCTCGAGCGTTTGGTAAAGCTGAATGTTCTCCATCGCTACGGACGTGCTGTCTGCGAGCGCCGCGAGCAGCCTGACCTCTTCGTCGGTCGCGCAGCGCTTGCGCGCCCAATAGTTGCCGATCGCGCCCACGGGAGAGGCCGTACGGATCGGCACCATGACCAGACTCTTGACGAACGTGGGCCGGTAGGCGTGCGCCGGAATGCGCGGATCGAGGTAGATGTCTTCGATGATGGCCGGCGCTCGATGGAGCATCGCCCAACCGCTGATGCAGGCCTCGAGCGGAAAGCGTTGCCCCTTCCAGAGCGGCTCGATCGCGTCTTCATCGACGTAATGGCAAAAGCCGCCGTCACGCAAGACGAACGTCGCGCCGTCCGCGCCCGTCAGCTCGCGCGCCGCAGTTCGGACGATGGCCATGACGCGCTCGAGGTCGCGAGCCAACGACAGCTCCTGCACGACCTCGATCAGACGCTCCATACCGCGTGTGTAAGACGACGACTGGCGGTCTACCGCGGCGACGGTTGTCGCAAACTGCATCATAGGACCCTGCGAACTTGCCACGGTCCGGGACGAGTGTCGATACCTCCGGAGCACCCCTCATTTGCGCAGAGTTTGCGCACACCGTCGCCATTTACGCAAAACGTGCGCGCCACCTTGTGCGCACGAACCTTGCTTCTCCTTGGAGCCAGCGCTTCGTCGACCACGGGCCCGACTCTCGCACGGAACGAGGGCAGTCAGCGTTTGTCGACTTGGGGGAGCAAAGACATGCAACGACCTCTCCAGATCACGTTTCGCGGATTCGAACACTCCGACGCGCTCGCCGGGCGCATTCGGGAAAAGGCACAAGAGCTCGAGCAATTCAGCGACCGCATCATCGGCTGCCACGTGACCGTCGAGGCGCCGCATCAACATCATCACAAGGGACAGATTTACGAAGTTCGGCTGGATATCACGTTGCCGGACAAGGAGATCTTGGTGGGGCGCGAGCGGCGTTTCCACCACGCCCACGAGGACGTGTACGTCGCGCTTCGTGACGCGTTCGACGCTGCCGCGCGCCAGATCGAAGACTACGCGCGGCGCGAGCGCGCGGACATCAAAGAGCATGCTGTGCCCAGCCACGGGCGCGTTGTCCGGCTCTTCCCGAACGAAGGATATGGGTTCGTGGAGACGACCGACGGGCTCGACGTGTACTTCCACCGCAACAGCCTCGTCGGCGCGATCTTCGCGGAGCTCGCGGTCGGGGATGAAGTGCGGGTTAGCATCGCCGAGGGCGAGGGGACCAAGGGTCCACAAGCGAGCACGGTGATCCCCATCGGCAAGCATCACCTCGCCGGCGAGGTCTGATCTCGAGAGCGCGCGGGCCGTGCGGCCGCTCCAGCAGACTTTGCACATAGCGGCTCTTACGCGCAAAGGGCGCGTACGCGCCGCTGCCGCGTCGACAGTTCCCCATGCGGGGACCGGGATGGGATAACAACGAGGCCATGAGCGATCTGCAGTGTCCGTGTCTCGTGACGTTGATCGCGCCCGATGCGTCAGGCGGTTGGGCGCAGGCCTACGGAGGCAAGCACCTGGCCGGGGTCTTCGTCGCTGGCCCGCTCGGCAACGAGGCGCGAGAGGTCGCCGCGCGTCTGGCCCGAGAGATCTCGAGTCCGCTCGAAAGCATGGCGGACGTCGTCGATGGCGCGACCCTCCGGGCCGCGATCGATCATCTCGGCGATCTTTACCGCGGCGAGACGATCGCCGTAGTCACGACGGCCGCTCTCATCGCGATGGCCCTTGGGAGCGCGACACAAGCGGCGCATTCGGTCACGCTCGCGATCGACGCCTCAGGTTGGACTGTCGTGGAGCGCTAGCTTTCGCGCGCCGCCTACGCCATCGGGGAACCCAGGGACCAGCGAGCGAAACCAGCGCTCGGGGTTCAGGCTCCCAGCGCCAGGGCGGTCGATGGCCTCGCCCGACCTGCCCGCGGGCGCGAGCGGGTGGCGATGCACCCGCCCCCGAGAACTTGCTGACTGCAGCGCGCCTGCGATCGCCCCCGCATGGGCCTCGAAAGCTCGATCTGCTCAACGACGGCGCTGTGGAGGCTCGGCGGTGCGGGGGTCTTCCGGCCAGCTGTGGCGCGGGTAGCGGCGCATCAGCTCCTTCCGGATGCCGGCGTAGTGGCGATCCCAGAAGCCCTCGAGGTCGGTGGTGACTTGGACCGGGCGCTGGTTCGGGGCGAGCAAGTGCAAGACGAGCGGGACCTTACTGTCTGCCACGCGCGGCGTCGCCAGCATGCCGAAGAAGTCTTGCAGACGCGACTCCACCCAGGGCGGCCGGTCGAGCTCGTAGTGGACCTTGAGCTCGCGGCCGGAGGGCAGGCGAACGCGTGCCGGCGCGAGCTGCTCGAGACGCGCGCGCAAGCCGCCCTCGAGCTGCGCGAAGGCCGCGTGCTCGAATGGGTCGCGCCGCAGCTCTTCGAAGCTCGCTTTGTCCGCGCAGTGCGCGATCAGCAGCGCGCGCACATGCGCGTCGTCGAGCAGCGTGAAGCGCTCGTCCCACTGGACGGCGAACTGCAGGCGGCGGCGCAGTGTCTCGAGCGCGTCGACGTCCCAAGGGGCGTTCGCGCCGCGCGCGAGCGCTGCCTCGGCCAAAGCACGCGCGACCTCGGGACCGCGCTCTGCGCTGCGGCGCGAGGTGTCGAGCACGAGCGCGTCGTAGACGACGGCGTCTTCGACCTCGATGCGCTCGCTCTCGGCATGAAAGCTCACGCGGCGCTCGCTCTTCACGTGCTCGGGGAAGTGCTCGAGCAGCCACTCTGGCTCGATCGCGCTCGCGGTGTGGACCATGGCTCCGGCGCGCCCGCGCTCGTCGGCGCCGACCGCGACCAAGAGCTCGGCCTGTTTGACGACGCTCGCCTCCGACAGCACCGCCGAGCCGCCCGCCGACAGCACGATCTCCGCAGAATTCGGCGCGCGCCGCTTGCCGACGCGATCGGGATACGCGAGCAGCGTGGCGATGCCGGCTGCGAGCTCGAACGGCTCGCTGGCGCGCGTGCTTGCGCGGCGCAGGCCGCGCGCCAGCTGATCGCGCGTGCGCAGCACGGCGCGCACGGCGCCCGGGTCGAGCTCGTGTCGCCGCAGCTTGTCGTTCGATAGATCGCCCGCGACCGCCTCGAGCGCAGCGAGGCGCGCGAGCAGGTCACTCTCTCCTACTTCGTCGTGGCGCCGGCCAGCGCGCGTCCGCGACGTGCGCTGCGAGAGCCGCACGTCGCGCTCGCTGAGGAGCGCCGCCAAGAGCGCGCCCTCCTCGGCGTAGCCGCGCGCCGCGAGCTCGCAGGCGAGGCGGCCGAGGCGCGGGTGCACGGGCAGCGACGAGAGGTCGCGCCCGAGCGGCGTGAGCGCGCCCGTGTCGTCGCGGATCGCCCCGAGGCGCACGAGCAGCTCGCGGGCGTGCGCGCGCGCGGCGGGAGGCGGCGCCTCGAGCCAGGCGAGCGCGGGCTCGCCTTCGAACAGGGCGCGCAAGGTGAGCTCGACCGCGCACAGATCGCTCTTCGCGAGTTCGGGCGCATCGAAGCGCGCGCGACTGTCGAAATCTGCCTTGGTGTAGAGGCGCAAACACTCGCCCGCGCGCACGCGCCCGGCGCGGCCGGCGCGCTGCACGGCAGACGCCTGACTCACCTTCTGCGTGCTCAAGGTGGGCAGTCCGGACCAAGGCGAGTGGCCCGCTACGCGCGCGAGCCCGCTGTCCACCACTGCGACGACCCCCTCCAACGTGAGCGACGTCTCGGCGATGTTGGTCGAAAGCACGACCTTACGGCGTGGCCCGCGGCTGACCGCGCGGTCCTGCTGCGCGGCCGGCAGATCGCCGTGCAGCATGGCGAGCTCGAGGTCGAAGCGCTGCGCGAGCTCGCCGCACGCCTCTTCGGCGCGCCGGATCTCGGCCGCACCCGGTAAGAAGACCAGCGCGTCGCCGTCGAGCCCGCGCACGCACAGCTTGCGCACGGCCGCCGCGACCTGCTCTTCGAGCCGGCGCTCGTCTGGACGCTCGAGGTGCGAGATCGCGACCGGATGGGCGCGCCCGGGCACGCGCACGATCTCCGCATCGAGGAACGCCGCGACGCGCTCCGCGTCGAGCGTGGCGCTCATCACGACGATGCGCAGATCAGGGCGCACCGTGCGCTGCAGCTCGCGCAGGAGCGCGAGCCCGAGATCCGTGTGCAGCGAGCGCTCGTGGAATTCGTCGAGCACCACGCAGCTCACGCCGGCGAGCCGTGGATCGTCCAGAAAGCGCCTGGTCAGCAGCGCCTCCGTCAGGAACACGACCCGCGTGCGCGCCGAGAGCGCGCGCTCGAAGCGCACCACGTACCCGACGCTCTCCCCCGCCTGCTCGCCCAGCTCCGAGGCGATCCGCCGCGCGGCCATGCGGGCCGCCAAGCGCCGCGGCTCGAGGACCAGCACTTGGCCCGCCTGCGCGAAGCGCGCGCGCAAGAGCGCCGGCGGCAGCCGCGTGGTCTTGCCTGCGCCCGGCTCGGCCACCAGCACCAGATTCGGCGCGCGCTCGAGGGTCGCGACGATCTCGGGCAAGAATGTATCGATCGGAAGAGCCGTGGGCGGCGCGGGCGGGGCAGGATTCGTCACCGTCTCGCGATCGTGGCAGGCCTCCGCGGCGCCGCCAGCTCGCCGGTGGCGGGCCGGCAACAACAGGCTCGCACCGTTTGGGCCGGGCGTATCCCGAGCGCGAGCTCGGCGCCCCCAGATTTCGAAAGGGTGCTAGATTCGCCTCCATGTCGCAGCCTGCGCCGCGCCCGGCGACCGACGACGACCTATT
>CAZYWR010000777.1:0-4729 GCA_964651185.1 uncultured Polyangiales bacterium | reverse complement strand
GGACCAGGTGGGGCGGTATGCCGCGGCCAGCACCTTGCGCCGGTACCCCTCCGGACAGGGTCGAATATAGGGAGCGAGGCGCCGCGCCAAGTCGACGCCGGAGGCGGCCATGATCCAGTCCTCGAGCAGCAAGAAGCCGCGGATCACGCTCAGGATCGTATCCGTTTCGAGCTCGGGGGGCTCCACGTTGAGGTGCAGCCCGAAGGCGTGCAAGAGCGAGCTACGCGTGTCCTCGGCCCCCGCAGCGCGCAGCTCCGCCCAGAGCGGGTCGAACTCGTGCAGTCGATCCCAAGGCACGGGCGGGGTCACCACCTCGATCGGCACGAACTCGCGCGCGAAATGCAGCACCGACTCCTCCAGGGCCTGGGCAGCCGGCGAGCTGGCGTCGAGTCCCAACGCCTCGAACGGTCGCAGGTAGCTGCGTTCCTTCAGCGGGGTCGAGTCGACTTCGACTTTGACGTCGCCCCAGCGCGTCGCACGCACCGCGCCCTCGGTGCGGCTGTGCAGGGTCACTTCGCCGCCGCACGTCTGACGCACGATCTCGAGCGTCTGCTCGAGAGAGAGATGGCCGAGCTCGAGCTCGAGCCCGACCTTGCGCGGCTCGCCGTCGGCGTTCAGCACGCGTGGCGGGGCCGCGTACCCGCCCGGCGCATCGCTTGGGATGGTCATGTTCGTGCGTGCGCTCGCGCGCCGAGCTGCGGCCTCGTTCGCTTGGCCTCAATTCGTGCGCCGAGAAAAGCAATCCGCAAGCCATGGCCTCGGGCCGACTAGGCAGCGGCGCCGATTAAGCTATCTAGGTTACGATGTCCCGCCCCAGGACTGCGCGATGACCTCCCCTCCCGGTCAGCCCCGGCTGCGTTCGCCGTCTGCCCAGGCTTCGCAGGCCGCGGATGAGGAGCGCGGGGCGGAGGGCGCGCGCGCCGGAAACGAGGTGCGCGAGGCGGGCGCGGCGGCGCAGGCGGGGCACGCGCGAAGCGATGAAACCCGCGCCGTGGTGGGCCAGTCGGGGATCGTCCCGCGCACCCGCGGCGTGGGCGCGCCGGTCGCGATCCTGCGGGCGCCGCGCGACACCGTCACGCGTTTCGGCGCGCCGCTGGCGAGCGCGGGCCCGCTTCTATTGGTGGGCGCGCGCGTGGCCGATCAGCACCCCTTCGCCGCGCTCTACCGGCTGACGGGCACCGGAGCCATTCGCGAACGCATGCTGCGGGGACCGGCCGGCCAAGGCGGTCCCAGCCTGGCGACGGATGGGTCTCGCATCGTCGTGGGCCAGCCGGACAGCCAAGACGGCGAGCGCGGCGGCTTCGTCAGCGTGTACCGCGTGCTGGGCACCGAAATGATCCTCGAAGGCACGCTCGAGGACGCGCCCGAGCGCCCCACGCGCCGGCGCTTCGGCGAAGTCGTGGCGGTCGATGGCGGCCTGCTCGTGACCGGCTGCTACGCCTCGCTGTGGGCCTACCGCCACAGCGCGGTCGGCTGGCTGCAAGCCGGAGCGCTGCAGCCGCCGCGGCCGTACGCCTGGAACCCCGCCATGGGCCGCGGCCTGGCAGTGGGCGATGGGCGCATCCTCGTGGGCAATCCGGTCGAGATCAGCGGCCACCGCGCGGGTCCCGGGCGCGTGTTCGTGTACCGGCAGGAGGGGGATCGCATCCGGCTCGAAGGTGTGCTTGCCGGCGACGGCAGCGAGTACACATGCGAGGCGCGACCGCGGCTCGGCTTCGGGGCGAGCGTTCAGCTGAGCGGCGAGCTGGCGCTGATCAGCGCGCCCTTCGAGCGCACCCAAGACGGTGGCTCGCGGAGTCGCGTCTACGTTTACCGGCGGACCCCCCACGGCTATCTGCGTCAGGCGGTGCTCTCTGTCCCGAGCTGCCAGCGCGGCTTGTGTCTGGTCGAGGAGCGCCTGTGCGTGCTGGGCGCCGAGCTTTACGTGTTTGCGCAGGAAGGCGCCACGTTCTGCGAGCTCGCCGCGTACCCGGTCGGCGGCGTACCGAGCGCGCGTCTAAGCGCGTGCGGGCCTCTTTTGGCCCTCTCCGATCCGAGCGTCGGAGAGGTGTCGCTGCACGCTGCCGCCTTGCTTTGAAGCGCTTTGGTACGTGGCTTGCTCTGCGCCCTCTCCATGCGCGCAGCGACTGCGAGCTCAGCCCTCCGCGATCCGCATCCCCCCCTCACTCGCTCGGAAGCGCCGCCCTCCGCACGGCGCCGCGTACAGGCCAGCGCGCGTGGGCGCCTCGAGGTGCGCGCGTTTGCCCGCGTGCAAATGCGAACGCGCACGGTGGTCCACGCGCCCGAGGATCCGGCGCAAGCCGCCGCGCGTGCGGGCTTGCGATACGTCCACGATCGCCAACCTGGGCTGCGCCGCGCTCGGCGCGGGAAGGGCTTCGTGTATCTCTCGCCCCACGGCAAGCCGGTGCGCGACGAGGCCGTGCTGAAGCGGATCCGCGCGCTGGTCATCCCGCCTGCCTGGACCGACGTGTGGATCTGCAGCGATCCGAACGGCCATCTCCAGGCGACGGGCCGCGACGCGCGCGGCCGCAAACAGTACCGCTATCACGCGCGCTTCCGTCGCGTGCGCGATGAGACCAAGTACGAGAAGATCTTCGACTTCGCCGCGGCGCTGCCCAAGATCCGCGAGCGCTGCGAACGCGACCTCGCGCGGCCCGGTCTCGCGCGAGAGAAGGTCTTGGCCGCCGTGGTCTGTTTGCTCGAACAGACGCTCATTCGCGTAGGCAACGAAGAGTACTCGAGGCTCAACCAAAGCTTTGGTCTGACCACGCTGCGCGACGGCCACGCGCGCGTGCGCGGCGCGTCGGTGGAGTTCCATTTTCGCGGAAAGAGCGGCAAAGAGCGCGCGGTGTCCATCAACGACCGGCGCTTGGCGAAGGTCGTCAAACGCTGCCGCGACCTCCCTGGCGACGAGCTCTTTCAGTATTTGGCCGATGACGGTACGCGCCACACGATCGATTCGGCGGACGTGAATGCTTACTTGCGGGCGAGCGCAGGAGAAGACTTCACGGCCAAGGACTTTCGCACGTTCGCGGGCACGGTCCTGACTGCGCTCGCGCTCGCAGAGCGCGGTCCTGCCCGCACGCAGGCGCAAGCCAAGCGGCAGGCCGCGGCGGCTCTCGCCAGCACCGCGGAGTGCCTCGGCAATACGCCTTCGGTTTGTCGCAAGTGCTACGTGCATCCCGCGATCGTCGACGCGTACATGCGAGGTCGCGTGGTGCCGCGGATCGCACTGCCGGCGCCGCGCCGTAGCGCCAAGGCGCGCGCGCGTAGCGCTGCCGCGCAGCTACGCGCGAGCGAACGCGCGGTGCTGGCGTTCCTACGCCGGCAGCTGGCCGAGCTTACCAAAGCGTCCCCGGTTTTGGACGGCGCACGCCGGCTCGCTTGAGTTGCGCGAGCTGTGCCACCAGCGATCCGCGTGCTCATTGCGCGCGCCTGGCGACGCGGCAAGATGCGCGTGGAGCACACATTGCTTGCGTCGGCGAGGCCCGATGTGTGCGGCGAAAAGACACACAATACGATGCTCTTGATGCCCCTCCAGTTTTGTCGGACGCTCTCGCGTGAGTATATGCGCCCGTTCAGGGGCGCTACGCGACGCGACCGTATTGATGGCCAGCCCCAGGGCCCGCGCATGGGACGGCCGAAGGAACAGTGACCATGCGAGACACGCTGGACCGTACGGCGCACAAACCACGCGCACGCCCCTCCTCCGAGCCGAAGAAGGCCAGCGGCAGCACGCCCAAGAAGGCGAGCGACGCCAGTAAGCTGCGCGCATCTTCAGCTGCCAATGGCACCCGCAGCTCCGCCGATCCGAGTCCCGGCCGCACCATGAAGAACGCATGGGGCGGCACCGTGCCCGTCACGGAATGGGACCATCTGTCCGCGCAGAGCCGCGCCGAAATCGAGCACTTGATCGAGGTCCTGAAGACGCTCAAAAAAGGCGATTTTTCGGTGCGCTTCGAGTACGCGAGCGGCATTCTCGGGCGCGCCGGCGAGCTGCTCAACGACATCATCAGCCTGAACGAGCACACCGCGAGCGAGCTCGTGCGCGTCGGCAAGGTCGTGGGTCAAGAGGGCAAGATGCACGAGCGCGCCTCGGTCGGGCCGGCCAAAGGCGCCTGGGCGCTCGGCATGACCTCCGTCAACCAATTGATCGCGGATCTGGTCGCCCCGACCAACGAAGTCGCGCGCGTGATCACGGCGGTCGCACGCGGCGATCTATCTCAAAAGATGGTGCTCGAAATCGAGGGGCGCCCGGTGCGCGGCGAGTTCCTGCGCATCGGCACCACCGTGAACTCGATGGTGGATCAGCTCAACTCGTTCGCCGCCGAGGTGACGCGCGTCGCCAAAGAGGTCGGTAACGAAGGGAAACTCGGCGGTCAGGCAGACGTGAAAGGCGTCAGCGGGACCTGGAAAGACCTTACCGATAACGTGAACGGCCTCGCCGCCAACCTGACCGCACAGGTCCGTAATATCGCCAAGGTCACGACCGCTGTGGCAAAAGGCGACTTGTCGCAAAAGATCACAGTCGACGCGAAGGGCGAGATCCTCGAGCTCAAGAACACCATCAACGTCATGGTGGACCAGCTCTCCTCGTTCGCGGCCGAGGTCACGCGCGTCGCCAAAGAGGTCGGTAACGAAGGCAAGCTTGGCGGCCAGGCGGACGTCAAGGGCGTCAGCGGCACCTGGAAAGACCTCACCGACAACGTGAACGGCCTCGCGGCTAACC
>CAZYWR010000776.1:0-2267 GCA_964651185.1 uncultured Polyangiales bacterium | reverse complement strand
AGCAGCCACGACTGCGCGCCGCGCACGGTTCGCACGAGCGCCGCCGCACTTTGTGGGCGGATCAGCTCGTCGAGCAGCAAGCCTTCGACCACCACGATCATTCGACGCGCCGAGATCGCCGGTGTTTCCGCTCCCAGGCTCACGAACAGGGCCTGTGCGCGCGCGAGGAACTTTCGGCGGGCCGCGATCAGCGGATGCTGGGAACCCACGCGCGCCGCCTCCAGCAGAAGCTCGAAGCGCGCGGCGAGCCAGATGCGGTTGTCACGCCGGCTCCAGCGGCGTACCAGCTCCAGCACGAACGTCGCTGCATCCGGCGCGGCTCCCCGCTTACGGAGCGCCTCCACGAGATCCCGGACGTCTTGCTCGTCCCGCTGCACGAGGCGTGTGATCGCGGCGCCGAGCAGCGCCTTACGCGTACGGAAGTAATAGGACACGGAACCGAGTGGCAGACCGAGCGCGCTGTCCACGGCACGATGCGACAAGCCGCGTCCTCCGTTGCGTGCGATCACTTCGATCGCCGCCTCGGCGATGCACACGCGGCGAGCGCCCGCGCCTTCTGTTCGTTCCAAGACGACGCCTCCCTCCGGGTCGCGCTCTGCCCGTCACTCGGCCTCCCTGCGCCGGCCGGCTTCGAACCACGGCACGTCGTGTTCCTCTGGTCCCACCTGGGGCCGAGCTGCGTTCCGTAGCGTGATCACCGGCCGAATTCACTCCATAGCTGCGGCAAGAATCGAGCGAGGTGCGTGAACTCGATCTGATCGTGCAAGAGCTGCTCGTAGGCGACTCGCTCTCCGGCCAGGCGACGCTTCAAACCAAGCGCGCCGGCGACGCGGTCGACAGAAAATGCTCTACCGAACAGGCGAAGTCTTACATCGTGTCCGATCCAATACCGGCTCCGCTGCTCGATGCCTTCAGCAGTCTCCCGGGCGAGGTGGACCATCGTCACGACCTCTAGCGGCAGATCGCGTAGGCTGACTCTTGCGCAGGCGTGTGCCACCACTCGCGCCTTGGCGAAATGGCTCGTGTCGAAGCCGAGCTCCTGAGGATCGACGAATCGGATCGCGATCCGTACGCGCTCCGGCCCGATGTACTCGTCGACGTGATGCGTCGCCCCGACGTAGCGCTCGTCATGGCGGAGGCCGGGCGTCGTCAAGACACTCCTATCCAGCGGATTGGCCGCGATGTGATTGTACGGATACCAGAGCGTGTACCGCGCCGGTTCGACCGTGTGCCACCAGAACCACCATTGGTACATCTCGCCCGTCGCGCGCGGAAACGGGACGAGACTCGCTACGTATGCCGAACCGTCCGGCATTTCGCAGAACCCATTCTCGACAGCGTGATAGCCGGGCTCCAGAAGGGTATTCAAATCGTGCGGGCCGAGAGCGTCGGCCGGGGACATCGGACGCCGCAAGGCCGGCAAGACGCCTGCGTCGAGCCGTAAGTCGCCGTTGAAAAAGCGCTCGTACGGTTGGCCGCGGATCGCTGCTCGATTTCGCTCGAACTGGCGCTGCGTTGCGACCGGAAAGTAGCTCACGGGGACGGTTTCCTGGGCCATTCTCTGCCAGTATCTACACCTGTAGAGTCATGGCGCAAAGAAGACTGCCGTCGCGGGCGCAGCGCGCGCACGGCGCTGCGAGCCGTGCTCCGGTACTCGATGGGTCCGGAGCCCAAGCGCTCGCCCGTGTCGCTCTCGCTGCTTCCGGGCTATACCGGCGCCATGAAGTCACGCTGGGACGAATCGGAAGCGCACGGGGCGCAAGAGCGCTGGGCGCCCCGCTGGGGCGCGGAGCTCGCGCTGCGCGTTTACAGCTCGCGCTTGTTGGGCGCGGATCCATCGCTCGTGCTCCATGGCGGCGGCAACACGTCCGTGAAGAGCTCGGCGCGCGAGATCTCGGGCGAAGCCGTCGAGGTGCTCTGCGTCAAGGGGAGCGGCTGGGATCTCGCGCGTATCGAGCCGGAAGGCTTCCCGGCGTGCCGGCTGGAGGCACTCTTGCGCTGTCTCGCGCTCCCGAAGCTCGATGACGAGAGCATGGTGCGCGCGCTGCGCAGCCAGATGCTCGACCCCGCGAGCCCCACGCCTTCCGTCGAGGCGCTGCTCCACGCGTTCATGCCTGCGCGCTACGTGGACCACACGCACGCCGACGCGGTGTTGGCCATCGTCGATCAGCCTGACGGTGCGGAGCGCGCGCGCGACGTGTGGGGCCCCGACGCGATCGTCGTACCTTACGTGATGCCCGGGTTTCTGCTCGCGCGCCGGGTGGCCG
>CAZYWR010000775.1:0-1531 GCA_964651185.1 uncultured Polyangiales bacterium | reverse complement strand
AGCCCGTCCGTACCGCTCGCCCAGAACGCCTCGGCGCCGGCATCGCCCTCCCCCGAGCCAGGCCCGCGATCACTGACGACGGGCGCCTGCGATCGAGACGAGCAGGCCCCGAGCAGGAGCAGCGCCAGCGTGTAAGCCGTGGCCGTTCCCCTACGCGCGCTCACGGGCGCGCGGCCTCGCGCGTATGCAGAGCCGGAACAGCTGGCACGACACATAAGTCAGATGCAGGCGTCTTACGCGTGCGTGCGCGCGCCTTCAAGCCTCGCCCATCAGAGCGCGCGCGCCGCGCGATACGTGGCGTCGCCGGGCGTCACCACCACCAGCGCATAATCCTGCGGATCGAGCTGCGGCGGGACAGCAAACTTGCCGCGGAACCGGCCCTCGACGTCCGACACGGTCACGCCGAGCAGGACGGCGCGCGGCGCCTCGACTTCTGCCAGCGAGATCTCGACACGCAGGCCGGCGATGGGTTCGCCTTGCTCCCCGCGGACTTCGCCCTCGAGCTCCAGGGATCCGCCGCGCATGACCTCGGGCAGGTAGCGCGTCACGCGCAGGCTGAGCGGTTTGCGGTCGTCCGGACCGGCCAGCTCGGGTTCGCTCGCGCGCTCGGACAACGTGGGCTTGAGCCGCCGCTCGCCGGGAGCGCGCGTCTCGCCGCCGCGTTGCAGCTTGCCCTCGAGCGCGGCCGCCTCCGCCGCCGCCTCGAACGCGCGCGAGTAGCTCTCCTCGTACGCGCGCGGTCGCGGCCACGGATCGGGCGACCCGGGCTGGTAGGCGGGGCGACCCGACGCGGCGTGGGCCTCGAGCCCGCGCGCCGCGCCGCCCAGATCGAGACGCACCCAGCCGATCTCCGGCAGCTTCAGCTCGGCCCATGCGTGCGCTTCGTTTTGCACGAAGCGGCTCGGGATCCCGAGCGCCTGCGCGGTGATCACGAAGCCGTACACGCGGTGTCGGCACACGCCGCGGCGCCCGCGCGCCAGGTCGAGGTAGATGTCGCCGGTGTCGCGCGGCGGCTCACGCGACTCCTCGAAGCTGCGGAAGTGATCGACCAGCGCCCGCAGCGCCGCGTCCACCGGCATGCCTCGCGTCAGCCCGAGCTCGCGTGCGAAGGTGAGGCCGGCGCGCGCCACCGACTCCGGCAGCGGGAACACTTCGCGCGCCAGCGCGTCGGTGGGCGTGCTCGGCAGCGCGTGACCGAAATAGCTGCGCGGCGCGTCCATGATGTACGTGACCCGTACTTGGCGCGGCGGATCGCCGGTCGCGACTGCGAAGAAGTTGTCGGCCCCGTCACGCTCGAGGGCGATCGGGGTCTCAGGCTCGGTGGTCAGCCCGAGCACGCGTGACTCGGGCGAGACCGAGGGCAGCGGCACGACTTTGCCCTCGCCGAAGTCGAGCACGACGCTGCCCCAAAAGCGGTCGCGTTCGCGCACGTCCGGGGCGCCCGCCGCGAGCCCCTCGACTGGGACCGGCCGGCGGCGCGCGTCGGCCACGCCCAGCACGGGCACGCCCTGGAGCAGCACCACGCCATCGC
>CAZYWR010000774.1:0-7102 GCA_964651185.1 uncultured Polyangiales bacterium | reverse complement strand
AGCTTGATCTTCGTCGGCAACGTGCAGGGCGAGGCCGGCGGCGCGGCGGGGGTTGCCGTCGCGCACGCCCCGCAGGCCGCGCGGGCGAAAGCGGCGCCGCGGCGCGGTCGTGCGCGACGGCGGCTCATCCTGCGAGGAAGTATCGCGAGCGCATGAGCTCAGCAAGCGCGCGCTCGTCACCTTTCGGGGTGTCTGCGCTCGGACCCACGCGTCACCCCGAAAGGTGTTTGTTCCCGGGCGTCGGACGTCCAAGCTTGAAGCGAACTTCCTGGGGACGTAGTCCTCTCGACAGCAGCTCACGGATCTAACGAATGGAGAAATCATGGCGCGCTCAGTAGATCTTCAGATCTTCACCAAAGATGGCGAAATCGACTTCGATCCGGTGAAAGCCGGTGCCCAAGAGGCCCACGTCTTTTGTCGGCGCTTCGAGATCACGGGCACGTCGCCGATCGATCACCGCACTGGCACCACCAAAGGTACCCGAGAGTACGCAGGCATTAAAATCGAGAAGCGGCTCGACAAGGCGAGTCCCAAACTGGTGGAGCTGTTCGTCAACAACGTCGGCGTTAAGGCCGTCTTCCAGATCCACCGCACCAACTCGGGGACGGACTACACACCAGGCGAGGTCGCGATGACGGTGACCGTTGGCGCGCCGGATTACAAAGCCTGGATCAGCTCCTACCGGCTGATCGTGCCCGACGTGGAAAAGCAGTCGAAGGACGATCCGGACGAGCCGTACGAGGAGGTCATCTTCTCGTTCACCACGGTCGAGTTCCACAAGAGCGGAACCGGCTACGACGGCAAGCAGCACGAGATCGTCGTACAGGACGACGTGACGGCGCAAAAGTAAGGTGGCGAGCAATGTCCGGAGGGCTCCTTCAGCGCATCCGATCGCGTTCGCAGGGTCGCTCCGCGGTAGGACTCGAGCAGGCCATCCTCGAGCACGTGCTCGTGCTTTTGAACACGCGCCAAGGCAGCTCCGCGCTGGACCCGAGCTATGGCCTGCCCGACCTTACCGATCTCACGCATAACGTTCCGGAGGGTGTCCCGGCGCTGCAGCGCATGATCGTGGAAGCGATCCAGCGCTACGAGCCGCGACTCAAGTCCGTCCATGTGCGCCCGCTTCCGCTCGCGCCTGGAGCCCTCACGCTGAGTTTCGAGGTTCGCGCGCAGCTAGCACGGGGCGGCGCGTTTCGGTTCGAGACCAAAGTCTGCCGTGGCGGACAGATCTACGTTACCTGAGGTGCGCGTGTTCGAGACCTACTTTCAAGCCGAACGCTCTTACTTTCGCGACATGGGCCGCGCGTTCGCGGAGAAGCACCCCGCGCTCGCGGGGATGCTCGCGGAACGCGGGACCGATCCGGACGTGGAGCGCCTGCTCGAAGGCTTTGCTTTCATGACAGCGCGCCTGCGCCAGCGCATCGACGATGCCGCGCCCGAGTTGGTGGAGACCTTGGCCGAGCTACTCATGCCGCACCTGGTCAGGCCCACGCCGGCGAGCACGATCGTGGAGTTTCGACCTGCCGCGAAGAGCCTGCGCGGTCGCTTGCGCGTCGAGCGCGGCGCGCGGCTCCTGTCGAAGGCAGTACGTGGCACACGCTGTACCTTCACCACTGCGCGCGCGCTCGACATCCTCCCTCTTCGGCTTTTGGGCTTTCGGCTCGACGACACGGCGCAGAGCCGCCCGGAGCTCACGCTGCGCTTCGAGCTCGAGCCGGGCGGGGAGCCGTCGGTGTTCACGCGTGAAGGTGTCCGCTTGCACCTGCACGGCGAAAGCCCGACCGTCAGCCAGCTCTACCTTTGGCTCAGCAGCTACGTGGCGAGCGTCGCCGTGCGCAGCGCCCAAGGATCGGTCGAGCTCGCCCCGCGCAGCGTGCGCCCGATCGGCTTCGATCGCGGCGACGCACTCTTCCCCTGGCCCGCGTTCTCACCGCACAGCGTACGCGCGCTGCTCGAGTACTTCACCTTGCCCGCGAAGTTCTTGTTCGTGGATCTTACTGATCTCGACCGGGCCGCGCACCTGGCGACGTCCTCGTTCGAGCTCTGCCTGCGCTTTCACAAGCCGCCGGCGCTTCCGACCCGTTTGCCGGACGACGCGCTGCGGCTCCACTGCACGCCCGCCGTCAACCTGTTCGAGGTCGGAGCAGAGCCCGTGCGGGCTGGCTTCGACGAGCGTCCAACACTGCTGCGCGCGGGGGGCATCGACCCGGCGCACATGGAGGTGTTCTCGGTGCGCTCGGTGACTGGACTCCACCGGCGCGAAAGAGCGATCTACGAACCGTTTCACTCGTTCCGGCACGCATTGCCGGGCGCGCGGCATGCGGGCTTCTACAAGCTCACCCGCCAGCCCTCGCCTGTCGACGACGGCATGCACACGTCCTTGAGTTTGCAGCGCGGCGCCGCCCTGCCCGACGGCAGCGAAGAAGCGCTGTCCATCGAGCTTACGTGCACGAACCGCTCGTTGACTCAGGAGCTCCAGGCGGATGACATCAACACGCCGAGCGCCGACATCCCGTCCGGCGTCGCCTTCTCGAACATCGCGCGCGTGTCGGCGCCCGCCCGACCGCCGCTCGGCTCGGATTTGCTTTGGCACTTTTTGAGCCACCTCGCGTGCTCGCGCCGAAGCCTCGCCGACGCGCCGGTGCTGAAGACGCTGCTCTCGTTGTATGCGGCCAGTGACCGTACCGATCACGCCGCGAGCCGGGTGCATCGCGCTCGCATCGAGGCGATCGCGAGCGTGCGCGCCGAGACGGTCACGCGCGTGGTGCGCGGGGTCGCGGCGCATGGCTCCCGTTATGACATCGAGCTCGATCAGAGCGGCTTCGCCAGTGAAGGTGATGCCTTTCTGTTCGGCTCGGTCTTGCACCAGCTGCTCGCCGTGGACGCGCGCCTCAACACGTTCGCCGACCTGCGTTTGAGCTTGTCGCCTTCGGGTTCGCAGTTCCGATACGACGCGGAGCTTGCGCCGTGACGAGCCCCGCCCTCGAGCAGGTGGTCGCCCAGGCAGAGCGCCTGCCCTTCGTCGTACTCGTGAGCTGGTTGGAACGGCTGCTCGGGGGCAGCGCGGAGGTCGGGGGCCCAGGCCCGTTCCAAGACGAACCGGTGCGTTTTCGCCACGAACCCTCCTTGGCCTTTCACAGCGCCGATGTGGCTGGCGCGAGGCTTCGTCGGGGGGGCGCCTCACGAGTCCACGTGGAGCTCACGACGACCTTCGCGGGACTGACCGGCGCGGCTTCGCCGTTGCCGCCGCTCTTGCTCGAAGGACTCGCGCGTGCCGACGACGACGACGCACTCGAGCGCGACTTCCTCGATCTGTTTCACCACCGCTTTCTCGGCCTGTTGTATCGAGGTCTGCTCAAGTTCGACCTGCCGCGCGGGTTTGCGCGGCAGGGCCCGCGGCGCGCGCTCGACTGGCTCTTGTTGCTGGGCGGACTCGCGCCGGCGAACGCCGAGCGCGTCTCCGGACTTCCCCGCGGCCAGCTGTTTCGGCTCGCTCCGCTGCTCGTCAGCTACCCGGCCAACGCGGAGCGCCTGGCCGTCGCTCTGCGCGTGGTGCTCGAAGACGTGCTGGGCGAAGCGGAAGTCCAAGTCGCCGAGATGCGTGGCGGCTACGTCGACATCGACCCCAGCGCGCGGGCGCGGCTCGGTGTCGATCTCCGGCTCGGGCTGAGCAGCGCGCTCGGCGGGCGCGCACCTGCGCCCGCGAGCGAGATCGGTGTGCTGATATCTCCGCTCACCCCGGAGGCCTGCGCCAGCCTCAGCCCGGGCGGTGAGCGCTTCCCGGTGCTCAACGCAGTCGTCCTGCTGTTCACGCCCGAAAGCGTACGTGTGGTCATCGAATTGACGCCGGTCGGCACGCTCGGCGCGCGGCTCGGGCGCGAAAACGCGCGGCTCGGCCGCCATGCGTGGCTCGGCGGCGGCCGCGCGGTCCCGGTGCGCTTCCTGGCTGACCCGGCACAGATCGGCGCCTCCGCAGGTGCGGCGGACGAGCCGCTGTTCGACGCGCGCACAGCCGCGCGCAATCGCAACCCGTACGCGCGCGAAGCCGCGTACGAGCCGACGTTCGACGCGCACGCAGCCGCGCGCACACCAGAAAAGGACGATCATGCGAGTTGATCCCAAGTCTCTGGTCCGCCGCTTGACCCCCGCGGCCACACGCTCGCTCGAAGCCGCGGTGGGCAAAGCCGCGAGCGGACAGTATTACGAAGTCACGCCGGAACACCTGCTGGCCGCGTTGCTCGAAGTCGCGGGAGGCGACGTCGCGCTCCTGCTCGCGAGGTACGGAAAGAGCCAGAGCAGCTTGGCGGCACGCGCAGAGCGCGCGCTCGCGGCGCTGCGCAGCGGCAACGCCGCGCGACCGGTCATCTCGCAGGCGCTCTTCTGTTGGCTGCGCGATGCTTGGCTCATCGCGTCGATCGAGCGAGGCGCCGACCTCGTGCGCAGCGGCGACCTCCTCGCCTGCTTCGCCGAGCACGCAGATCGCTACAGCGCAGAGAGCTTTCCCGAGCTCGACGAGCTCCCGCACGCCGAGCTGCGCGCGCGCTTGGTGGAGCTGCTCGCCGAGAGCCCCGAGAGCGCCGAGCTCGCGCCAAGCACCGCGTCTCACGTGAGCGCCGCGGGGGTGCCCGGCGGCAGCGGCGGCGCACTCGCGCGCTTTACCGTGTCGTTCACCCAGCTGGCGCGCGATGGGCGCATCGACCCGGTGATCGGGCGCCACCGCGAGTTGCGTCAGGTGATCGACATCCTCGCGCGCCGCCGCAAGAACAACCCCATTCTCGTGGGCGAGCCCGGAGTGGGCAAGACCGCGCTGATCGAAGGGTTGGCGCTGGCGATCGCGGGGCGTGAGGTGCCCGAGTCGCTGTCCGGAGTCGAGCTGCTCGGACTCGATCTGGGGGCGCTCCAGGCCGGCTCCGGCGTGCGCGGCGAATTCGAGCAGCGCCTCAAGAGCGTGATCCACGAGGTCAAGTCATCTCCTACTCCGATCGTCTTGTTTATCGACGAAGCCCACACGCTGATCGGAGCGGGCGGCGCGCAGGGTACGGGCGACGCCGCGAACCTGCTCAAGCCGGAGTTGGCCCGCGGCGAGCTTCGCACGATCGCGGCCACCACCTGGTCAGAATACAAGAAGTACTTCGAGAAGGACGCCGCGCTCGAGCGGCGCTTTCAGCCGGTCAAGATCGACGAGCCAAGCGAGGAAGACGCCATCGCGATCTTGCGCGGTTTGAAGGAAACCTACGAGCGCGCGCACGGCGTCTCGATCCGCGACGAGGCGCTGGTGGCCGCAGCGCGGCTCTCACACCGCTACATCTCGGGCCGCCAGCTGCCCGATAAGGCCGTGGATCTGCTCGACAGCGCAGCCGCGCGTGTGAAAACGGAGTATCGCGCCAAGCCCGAGCGGCTGCTCTCGCTGGAAGCGGAGCTCGCAGCCAAGACGCGCGCCCTCGCCTCTCTCGAGCGGGACGAAGCCGATGGCGTTCTGGCCGACGGCGAAGCGCTTCAGCGCCTGCGGATGGAGCTGGCTGCCGCAAGCGATCAGCGCGCGGCCCTGCACGCGCGCTGGGAGGTCGAGCGCGCGGCGCTCGAGGCGCTCTTGCACGAGCGCGCCGCGGCGGGCGCAAGCGCGAACGAAGAGGCCGATGCGCGCAAGGCCCGGATGGTCGCGGCCTCTGCCGCGCTCTCGCGCGCGCAGGGCCGCGACGCCCTCCTCCATGCCGACGTCGACGCCGAGGCCGTGGCGCGCGTCGTTCAGAGCTGGACCGGCATCCCCGTGGGCAAGCTTCAGACCAGCTCGGTGCGCGCGGTGCTCGAGCTCGAAGAGCGCCTCCGCGCGCGCATCAAGGGGCAGGACACGGCCATTCGGGCGCTGGCCGAAGCCGTACGCATGTCGAGCGCGGGCATCGCCAACCCGGAGGCGCCTCGCTCGGTGCTCTTGTTCGTAGGCACGAGCGGCGTGGGCAAAACCGAGACCGCGCTGGCCTTGGCCGACGCGGTGTTCGGCGGAGAAAGCTTCCTTACCTCGATCGCGATGTCAGAGTTTCAGGAAAAGCATTCGCTGTCGCGCCTGATCGGCTCGCCGCCCGGTTACGTCGGTTATGGCGAGGGCGGCGTGCTCACCGAAGCAGTCCGCCGCCGCCCTTACTCGGTGGTGTTACTCGACGAGTGTGAGAAGGCGGACCTGGAAGTCATGAACTTGTTCTACCAGGTGTTTGACAAGGGCGCGCTCAGCGACGGCGAAGGACGCCGCATCGATTTCCGCAACACGATCGTCGTGCTCACGAGCAATCTGGCGACCGACATGATCGCGCGCATGCATGCGAACGGCGCCCGGCCGTCGAGCCATGAAGTGATCGAGGCGATCCGGCCGACCTTGAGCCGCCACTTCAAGCCCGCGCTCCTGGCGCGCATGTCGATCGTCCCGTTCGCGCCGATGGCGCCGGAGATCTTGACCGAGATCGCGACGCTGAAGCTCGGGCGTTTGCGCGAGCGGGTACACGCGGCGCACGCCGCCGACTTGAGCTTCGACCCCGCGCTCGCGCCGCAGCTGGCACAGCTCTGCACGGACTCGGACGCGGGCGCGCGCAACATCGATCACGTGTTGCGCGGCTCCCTGCTGCCGCTGCTCGCGCGCGAGATCTTGACCGCCATCGCCGACGCGCGGCCGTTTCGGAGCATCCGTGTCGCCCTTACGGATGGTCAGTTCCAGGTCAGCGTCCAGTAGCCAACTTACGAGGCGATCGCACCATGGAGAGTCCCACCGTGAGTACCGCCGCATTGATCGTGGAAGTACGAGATACCGAGCGCGGGCAGCGGCAGGAGTACGTCTTCGCTCGCTCTCCGATCCGCGTGGGCCGTAGCCCCCTGAACGACCTGCCGCTCGACCGTTCGTTCGTCTCCCATTGCCATGGCCTCCTGCACTTCGATGGTTCGCTCATCGAATTCGTGGACGTCGGCTCCACGAACGGCACGTTCGTCGGGAGTCAACGGCTCGAGAAAAACCAGCGTACGGCCCTGGGCCAAGGCAGCACGCTCGCGATTGGCGCGCTGCAGCTGCGCGTGCGCGTCGACGCCCGCAAGCGCGCCGATACGCGGTCCTCGTACGCCT
>CAZYWR010000773.1:0-4364 GCA_964651185.1 uncultured Polyangiales bacterium | reverse complement strand
CGTACGCGCTGACGCAGCGTGCCCGGGAGAGCGTACGGCGCGCGCTGCGCCTGGCGCTGCGCCCGGGCGTTCAAGCGCGCGCGCTCGGATGGCTCGCGATCGGCCACGCGCTCGTGTTCGCTGCTGCATGGGGCGCGGCGGCGCTGCCGCAAGGGACGCTCGGCTTCGCGATCACGGTGCCCCTCATGCAGAGCGCGCTGCTCGGACGGCTGTTCGCGCGCAGCGTATGGCTCGCGACGGCCACGCAGCTAGCCCAGGCGGATCGTACCCCGCACGCCCGCTCGGCTGAAGCTCACTGAATGCGCAAGGTGATGCCGATCGCTTCGCGCAACCGGAAATACTCCTGCGACACGCTGAACTGGATGAGCTCTTTGATCTTCTCGTTCGGTGACAAGTCGTCGGGCCCGGCGGACTCGAGCTGACCGAGCATCGAGATCGCCGACTCCAGATCGTTCGAGACCAAGAACCCCGCGCGGCAGGCGGTGAGCTCGACCGTCTGGATCCAGCGCTTGATGTCGGTGCGCATGCCGCGCTTCGCGAAGATCTTGCAGGCCTTCGCGATCTCTTCGGCCTGAGCCGGCTGCATCTTCGCGCGCAGCTGCGCCCACACCTTCTCGGCCTCGGGCGTGCCTTCGCCCACCGAACGCATCGCGACGATCAGCGCCTCGCGCAGCTCCTGCGCGCTCGGCAGCATCTTGCGGATGTAGTGCTCGGCGCGGTGATACGCGAGGTGGTGCGCGGTCACGAACTGCAGATCCTTCGGCTTGTAGCCGCGCAAGAGCAGCATGCCGCACTCGCTCGCCGGCTGCTGCGCCAGGATCGTCTTGAGCCCGTGCGGCTGATCGCCGCGCAAGAACAGGCGCGGCCGCACGTCGGGCGCGAGCACCTGCATCGAGAGCGCGAACGCCTGCGCGATCGAGGCGGTCTCCTTGGAGAAGTCGACCGGCTTGAGCTTGGCGAGCCCCGCGACCTTGTCGGTCACGCCGCCGTAGCGGCTGTCGAACAGCGGACCGCACAGCGCGCGGAACACCATCGACACTTCGCGATCCTGGTCTGGATGGTACAAGTCGCTGAGCCAGTGCTGGGCCGTCAGGCGCGACGATGGATTGCCGGACGCGACCTTGTACTGCTCGTAGAAGTTCGCCTGATCTTTATCGGCCTTCTTGAGCAGGGTCAGCGTACGCGCGATGCACCAGGCCTTGTCGTAGTCGCGGGCGTCGAAGAACAGCCGATAGAGCGCGTGATAGGGCTCCGGCTGCTGCGGATCCTGACGCAACAGGTGCTCGAACTCGTTCACCGCTTCGCGGAACTTGCTCGGCAGCTTGGCGTACAGCTCGGCCAGGATCTTGTGCTCCGTGACGTCTTCGGGCTTGAGCTCGCTCGCGAGCTGGAACGCCTGCGCCGCCGCGTCGAGCTGCTTCAAACGATCGCGGTAGATGATGCCGAGGTTGTGCCACAGGCTGAACTGCAGATCCTTGTCCGGGTTGGGCAGCGCCATCACCCGGTGCAGCATCTTACGGAACGCGCGCTCGAGCCCCTTCCAGTCTTTCAGCTGCGTGAGCAGCTTGTTGATCGCCTCGAACGGCTTGAGCTGGGTAGGATCGACGTCGAGCGCCTTGTTGAAGTGGTTGAGCGCGCCCTCGATGTCCTTCAGCTCGTCGCGCAAAATCACGCCGATCGTATAGGCGTACTTCGCCTTCGCGGGCGCGCGCTGCTCGAGCTCGGCCACGCGCTCGATGATGTCCGTCGCCTCCTTCCACTGCTTGGTCTCCTGATACAGCTGCAGGAGCTTGTGGAGCAGCACGTGGTTGTTCGGCTCGAGCGCGAGCGCGTCGGCCAGCGACTCGATCGCCTTCTGACGGTTGTCGAGCTTGTCGCGCCAGAGGTCGGCGATCTCCTGCAGCAGCAGGAGCCGCTCGGTGGCCGACACGCCGTCGAGCAGCTGCTTCTTGTAGTGGATCACTTGATCCCAGTTGCCCTCGTCGGCGTGCAGGCCGATCACGCGCTCGAGCGTGCCCCGGTGCGTCGGGTCCTGCTCCAGCGCCTTGTCGAACATGTTGAGCGCCTTGCGCCGCTCGTTCTGCTCGAGCTTGACCACGCCGAGCTGATGGAACGCCTGCACCACTTCGTCGGGGCTCAGATCCTCGCGGTGCTGCATCAACAGCACCTGATAGAACTTGCCGGCCTTCTCCCAGTCGTGCAGCGCGAAGTGCGCGTTGGCGAGCCCCTCGATGGTCGGCAAGTGCGAGGGATCGATCGTATAAGCCTGTCCAAAGGCCTTCACCGCCAGCACGTGATCGCTGAGCTTGGCGGCGGCCGTGCCGAGCAGGAAGGCGAGCCGCTGGTTCTCATCGGGCGAGCGCTTTCCGCCCTGACGCACGAGCAGCTGAAGCAGAGGCAGCGCCTCTTTGTAGCGCTCCTCCTTCATGTAGTCGTCGATCAGCGCGAGCGCGGCCTCTTCGTTGGTGTCGTCGTGGCGCAGCGCCGCCTCGAACGCCTCGATCGAGCGTTTGCGCTCGTCGAGCTTGTCGCGATAGATCTCGCCGAGCTCCACGTTCAGACGCGTGAGCACGCGCGGGTTCTGGGTGTGCTGGATCTCGCGCTCGAGCGTGCGCGACGCCGCCAGCCAGTCGCCTTTGTCGACGTACACCGCGCGCATCGCGGCGAGCGATGGCAGATGCGTGGGATCGAGGTCGATCGCGCGCTCGTAATGCTCGATCGCGGCCTGTCGATCGCCGATCTTCTCTTCCAACAAGCGCGCCGTGCGGTAGTGCAGCTCCACGCGTTCGGCCGGCTCGCGCACGAGCTTCGCGAGGCGCTCGAGCACGTCGATGGCGGCCGATTGGTTGTCGGTCTTCTCGTACAGACGCGAGAGCGCCGAGAGCGCTCCGACGTTGTTCTCGTCGAGCTGGACCACGTTCATGTACGTGTCGATCGCGCGATCGTAGTCCTTGAGCTCGTTGGCGTAGACGTCCCCGAGCGCCGTGAACAGCTCCACCTTCTCGTTGCGGTTCGGCGTCGCAGCCACGTGGCGCTCGTAGGTGGCGATCACCTGGTCCCAGCGCTGCAAGGTGCGGTAGAGGCGCGCTAAGCTCGCGAGCGCCTCGAGATGGTTGGGGTCGATGTCGAGGATCTGCTCGAAACGCTCGGCCGCCCGCTCGGGCTTGACGAACTCGACCTCGTAGAGCTTCGCCAGCTTGCTCAAGATGGCGATGCGCTCCTTCTCGGTGCTCACTGCCTCGAGCTGCGTCTCGAGGATCTTGGGCAGGTCCTGCCAGCGCTCGGTGGCCTGATAGAGCGGCTCGATGCCGCGCAGCGCCGCCAGATTCTGCGGCTCGATCGCCAGCACCTCTTCGTACTGCTGGATCGCCTTCTCGGCCTCGTTGAACTGATCGCGGTAGACCGCGGCCAGCTCCAGCTTGGCCGCGAGCACGATCGCCAGATCCTCCTCGGAGAGCGTGTGGAGCTCGCCGCCGCGGAACGAGGCCTTGCGGCGCAGGACCTCGACGAGCTTCTCCCACTCGCCGCGCTCGCGGTAAATGCGCTCGAGCGCCACGAGCGAGGGCAGATGGTCGCCGTGCAGCTCGAGCGCCTGGCTGTAGTACGTGGTCGCCTGCTCCGAGCGGCCGAGCTGCTTCTCGCACAGCTCGCCGAGCTGCACGTACACGTCCATCTTGTCTTCGTCGCGCGACGCCACCTCGAGCATGCGCGCGAGCACCTGATACACCGTGTCCCACTGCCCAGTCTGACGGTACAGACCCGCCATCTGACTCATCGCCGCGTGGTGCGTCGGATCGAGCGCGAGCACCTGTTGATAGTAAGGGATGGCGTAGTCCGGACGCTCCAGGTACTTCCCGTACCACTTGGCGCAGCGCAGGCAGATGGCGATGCGCGTGTCCTGATCGAGATCGTGCGACAGCGCCTCATTGGCCGTGGTCAGGAGCTGCGCCCATGCCTGCAACAGCTGCGCGAGCCGCTCGAGCTGATCGGCGGTGCGCTGGTGCTGATAGTTCTCGGCCCACGCCACCAACAGCGCGTCGAACGCCTGCTGCGGCTGCTCCAACTTGGTCTCGTAGACCTTCGCCACCTTATGCAGCAGCTGGATGCGCGTATTGCTGTCCTCGACGGCCTCGACCCGCGCCAAGTAGAGCTCGACCAACGACTCGTAGTTCTCGGTCTCGGTAAAGATCGACTCGAGCTCGTTGAAAGCGTCCTCGTGGCGCGGGTCGATCTCGAGCACGCGCTGCAGGGCGCCGACGCCGCGCGCGCGATCGCCCACGTCCTCGGCCCAGCTCTTGGCGATCCCGAGCAGCACCGAGAGCCGCTCGTTCGGGTCGCTCAAGCCTTGCGCGCGCCGCTCGCGG
>CAZYWR010000772.1:0-9854 GCA_964651185.1 uncultured Polyangiales bacterium | reverse complement strand
GGCGCGCGCGCGGTGCAGCTCGACCTTGTCTTGCTCGCCGCGCAGGCCGTAATACGCCATGCGCGCGCACTCGGCGTGGGGCGCGAAGAACGGGTCGCCTTGGCTGAGCTCCTCGGCGAGCTGCAGCGCTGCGTCTCCTGCTTCGGCGAGCTCGGCCTGCGCGCGGCCGTTCAGGCAGCCGAAGTAGAGCGTCTGCCGGAGCGCGTCATCGAGCCCTTCGAGGGGCTCGCGCAGCGCGGGCATCAGCCGCGCGTAGCGCTCTGCCGAAGCGCGAAACTCGCCCGCCCCGACCTCCGCGGTCGCGATGCAGAACTCACGTAGCAGAAAGCCGGCGCTTCGAGGCGGGAGCGCCGACATCGGCTCGAGCCACGCGTTGAACCGCAGGGCGGACAGTGGGTCCTCGGCCATGACTGCGGCTGCCGTACCCGCGCACACCATGCCGACGAACTCGGCCAGCATCTCCGGCAAGGTACCGATGCGGTCTCGTTTGCGCACGAACGCGCGCCGTAGCGCGGCGTAAGTAAGGCCGATCAGCAGCGAGATCTGACCCCCGACGTAGCGGCGTAGCCGACCCGCCAGCGTCATGCCGCAGACCGCGGACATCGAGCGCAGCGCGTCGTCGATATGCCGCCGCTGGGCGCGGAGCTCGCCGTGGATCCCGGCGTGCATGAGCGGAATCAAGAGCGCGAGCCGCCGCTCTTTCGAGCGCCCTTGCGCGGCATAGGTGGCCAGCACCGACTCGATCAAGCGCGCGTGCCGGGCCGCGTTCTCACCATGGAGGCCGGCGCGCCCGAGCTCGGCCACCAGATCTGCGGCCGCGGCCTGTTCTCCGGCCTCGAGCATGTGCTTGGCCGCACGTAGCCGCTCTTCTACGTCCCCGTGCGCATGCTCGAGCAGCGCACGCGCGAGTCTCCCGTGCAGCGCGCGCTTCTCGTCGATCGGCGTGCGCGCGAGCAACGCCTCGCGCAGCGAGGAGCCGCTCCAGGTGAAGCCTTCCTCGGCGGTCGCCACCACGCCGCGGCTGCTCAGCGCCTCCAGCGCCAGCTGGATCTCCCGCGTGGAGAGCGCGAGCGCGCTGGCGAGCTGTTCGGTCGTGAGCGCACCGTCATGCAGACACAGTGCGCGCGCGACCCGCTGAGCCTGGGTGTCCAGTTGTCCGAGGCGCGCCAGCACCGCGTTCGCCATGTCGTCGCTGGCGAGCGCGCCGTGCATGGTGTGCGGGAGCGTGAACGTGCCGAGCGTGTAACGTACGGTGCCGCGCTCCAGCAGCAGGCGCGCGAGATCCATGCACGTCGCCGGGTTGCCCGCGCTCTGGGCGAACAGCCACTGCGCGAAGCGCCGGCTGTTCGGCACGCCCCCGAATACGCCCTCGACGAGCTCGATCATCTCTACCTCGCTCAAGGGCATGAGGGTGATGCGCGAGGCGCGCTCTGCGAAGCGCGTGAACACCGGCCGCTCGTCGGCGCCTCGATTCGCCAGCGCGCTCGCCACCAGCGATAGCCGGCGGCTCCCGAGCTCGTGCGCGAGGGACGCCAGCACGGCGAGCGACTCCGCGTCGCAGGCCTGCAGGTCGTCCACGACGATCACCACCGGGTTGCGCTCGCTGAGCTCGAGCAGCGACGAGCGCACGGATTCGACGATCCACGCGTGCCGCTGCGACGCATCCGAGGGCGCCTCCTTTTTCGGTCCAGGCCGCACGCTCAGAAAAGACGAGCGCGCCACGCTGGTCGTGACCAGATCGAGATACAACATAGACGCGAACCGGGTCAGCGCGCGCGCGACCGCGAAGGGGCCCGCGCTGCGGTCGCCGCGTGCGCGGAGCACCGTGCAGCCCGCTACTTGCGCTTCGAGCGAGAACGCGTCGAGCAGCGCGGAGCGGCCGAGCCCCGCGGTCGCTTCGACGAGCAGTACCGCGGGGCGGCCCGCCATCGCGCCGGCGATCGCCTCGCGCAGCCGCGCAGCGGCCTCCGTGCGGCCCGAAAGCGGCGGGTGCGCGAGATAGCTGCGCGCCACGCGCTGCTCGTCCGCCTCCGGCGAAAGGCCCGCTATCGCAGTGAGCCGCTCGATGACGTAGGCCGCGCTCGCGGGCCGCGCGAGCGGCTCACGCGCAAGCAACGACATGACGAGCGCGTCGAGCTCCTTGGGAAGGTCCGGAACATGGGCCGATGGTGGTGCGATCGGGTTGCCCAGAGCGCCCAAGAGCTGCTCGATGGTCCGCGCGGGCACGGCCATGGTGCCCGTCAACGCCCAGTAGGCGACGGCGCCGAGCGAATAGAGATCGCTGCGATGGTCGAGCGGCGCATCGCTCAGACACTCGGGCGCGATGCACGAAGGCGTACCGACCAAGTGATCGGCACGACCGAAGGGCACGAGTGCGCCGAAATCGATGAGCTTGGCGCGCCCGTCGCGGGTCAGGCGGATGTTGGCCGGACTGACGTCGCGGTGGATGAGGCGCCTCGAGTGAACCAGCGCGAGCGCGGAGGCCACGTCGCGGAGCACGCGGCAGGCCTCCCGATACGGCAGCGGAGCGAGCGCAGTCAGATCGGAGCCGCTCAGCAGCTCCATCGTGTAGTAAGGTCCGTCGGCGCCTTGCCCGTAGTCGTAACACTCGACGATGTGGGGATGGGGCAGGCGAGCGATCGTCTCGTACTCGCGCTGAAACAGCAGGGTAGTGCGGGCCCGCAGCCGTTCGTCGGATACGACCAGACGCTTGTACGCGACCTCTCGCAGCGCGAGGCGGTCGTGCGCGCGATGGATCACCGCCATTCCGCCCGTCGCGAGCTGCTCGATGAGCTCGTAACGCCCGGGCGTGTCGGAGCGCGTCGAGCTGCGCACGGCGAAGGAGTGCTGACTCATGGCAGACGATGATAAGCGTGCGGTTCACCGGAAGCGATACGCTGTCTCGACGCGAGCGAGTGTGGCCGCGTAGAGCGCGCGGGACATATGGGTCCACTGGCGACATATCCGGCGCGGTGCACCCCCCGCGTGGCCGCGCGCGCCGAGCGCTTCGTCACCGCGCAGGCGCGTGAGAAAGCAGCGAATGCTGCGTGGGCCTCCAGACGACCGTCCATGAGCGGCCTCGAATATTCGGCATTCGCGGCCGCTCATTGGCTGAACTTGACAAGGCCTGGCCGGTGCGCGAATCACCGTCCATGAACGCGCATGCGCCCAGGCCTACAAGCGAAGACGACACCGGCGCGCTCGGCACGCTCGGCTGGGTGGGGGTCGTGGCGCTCGGCGCCGTGCTCGCGCTGCTCTTCTTGAGCTGGCTCGGCCCGGTCGGAGCTCATTGATGCCGGAGGGCGGCGCGCGGTTCGCGCGCCTGCTCGTCGTCTTGGCTCTGGCAGCGCTCGGCTCCCCGGCGCTGGCACAAGCACCGGCATCGACCGGCGCGCCCGCGCAGATGGCGCCGGGCGACGCGAGCGTGCGGGCGGAGGCAGGGGACGCCAGCGCGGCAGCGCGCGCGGAGCCAGGCGATGCCGGCGTCGCGCGTGCGCAGCCTAGCGATGCCGACGCCCAAGCCGGCGCTGCCGGCGCGGCGGCGAGCGCACAGGCAGCGGCGTCGCATGCATCGAGCGCGGAACAGGGCGCGGTCGAAGCACACGGCATCGCCATCGCGATCGGCGCCGACGCTACGCCGCTGGCCGGCGAACGTGCGACCGACGTCCGATATCTGCTGCAAGACGTCGAGGTGGTCGGCAACCGGCGCACGCGCGCGAGCATGATCCGCAGCTTCGTGCCCATTCAGACCGGCACCGTCTTGGACGTCAACGATCCGGAGATCGAGGCGCTGCGCTACCGGCTGCTCGCCACGGGCTGGTACGACCGGGTCGAGCTGCGGCTCAAGCGCGGCTCTCAGCCGGGCTGGATCGTGCTCGTGATCGAGGTCGAAGAGCGCAGCACCCTGGTCTTTCAGCAGCTGGCGGTCGGCATGGGCTGGTCGGTGCGCGGCGTCAATGGGCTGAACGGCGGCGATCGGCCGCCTGGCCGGACGCCCGAGCCCTACCTCGGCGTCGGCTTGGCCGAGACCAATTTCCTGGGGACGGGCCGTACGCTCAGCCTCGAGTCGCTGGTCGCGCCGCATCAGCAAGGCCTCTCGTTCGGCTTCTACGCGCCGGTCGTGCGCTCTTCGCATTGGTCGCTGCGCGCGCGCGCGAGTCTGGTCAAGGGGCGCGAGTATTTCGGGGGAGACCACGACGTGTTCGCGGCCTCCGCTTGCCAGGATCCGGCGCTGAGCGAGGACCAGGTACAGAAGTGCCAGCAGCGGCCGCTCGTCGCCGTGGTCGATTACTGGCGCACCGGGCTCGGCATCGGCACCTCGCGCGACGTGGGCGCGTTCACGCGGCTCTCGCTCGACTGGCACGGCGACTTCGTGAAGGTGCCGCCCGGGCGCATGCCGGCCGCGGCCAGCGAGCTGCGCGGCCGCTCGAGCGATCCCGCGAGCCGGGTGCCCATCGACTTCTCCATCGAGCCGGGCTTCAGCTTCGTCTCGATGCTTACCGTGGGGCTCCAGTACGACAAACGCGACAGCGCGTTCTTACCGTCGAGCGGAACGCTGGCGGGGTTTACCGGCGATCTCGCCAGCGGGCTCATTCTCAGCGATTACAGCTTCATCCGCGTGCAGGCGAACTATCATCACTGGTTCGCCCTGCCTTGGGGCCATACCATCCGCACCGGCGCGTACGCGGGTGCGCTCTTCGGCTATGCGCCGTTCTTCTACAAGTTCTTCATCACGGATCTGACGGATCTGCAGCCGGCGCGCATCCTGGGGCTGAGCCTCGATCACCGCCCGGCGCCGAACCTGCTGCACACCTCGATCTCACAGATGCGCCAGGAGAACCTCGCGGCGCGCATCGACGCCGAGTACGTCTGGACACTCGCGCGCGGCCGCCGCAAGTTCCTCAAGGGCGCCGACGCTTACTTTCTCATCGGTCTGTACGGCCTCGCGGATCAGAAGGATCTTCGCATCGCGCTGCCGGGGTATTACGGCTTCTCGCGCGTCCCGATCGATCTGACTATGGACGCCGGTGTCCGCCTCGATACGCACATCGGCGTGTTTCAGATCGGGCTGGCCAAGCTCTTCTGGTTGCCGGTCCGATGACGCGCCGCTTTCTCCTGACTCTGGCCGTCGCGGGCCTGATCTCCCTGACTGCGCTCGCCGATCAACCGGTGCCGTCCCGGCGCATGGGGATCCGCCTCACGCCCGAGGGCCTGGCGATCAGCTACTCGGCCGCGGACCTCTTGCACGGGGAGGCGGAGAAGAAGCTCGACAGCGGGCTGCCCCAGCGCATCGTGGTGCAGCACTTCGTGTATCAGAGCGGGCGCAGCGAGCCGCTGAGCGCGGGCGGCCACAGCTGCAAGATCGTCTACGACCTGTGGCAGGGGCTGTATCGGGTCGAGTACGAGCGGTTCGGCTACGCCGCGAGCGCGCTGGCCTATCCCACGCGCCGCGAGGTGATCGAGCGTTGCCTCATCATGCGCGACTTCCCGCTGGGCACGATCGGAGACTACGCCGGTGTCGAGCGTGTTTACGTGGGCAGTCTGATCGAGCTCAACCCGCTCTCGAGCTCCACCGTGGCGCGCATCCGGCGCTGGCTCTCGCGCCCGCGCGGCGAATACAACGTCGAGACCAAATCGTTCTTCGGCTCGTTCGTGAGCCTGTTCGTCAATAGCCGCATCGGCACCGCCGAGCGCGTGCTGCGCGTCCGCTCTCAAGATGTCGAGCTCACGCCATGGCAGTAAGGCGTTTCGAGCGCAAGATCGTGGCGGCGATCGCGGCGGTGGCGTTCATGCCGCTGATCGGCGCCTTGGTGCTCGGGCAGCGCGCGCTGCGCGAGGCCTACGCGGTGGGCGTGAACGAGCAGGTCGCGAGCGAGCTCGAGCACGGGCTCTCGCTTTACCAGGTGCACTTCGCGGCCTTGCGTCAGGCAGCGGAGCGCACGGCCGACGCGGTCGCGGCCGATTACGAGCTCAACCAGGCGCTCCACCCCGCCCACTCGAACGCCCTCGAGCCCACGACGGTGGCGCGCGCGCTCGACAAGCTGCTCAAACGCTACGACAACGTCGTGCGCATCGAGGTGCTGGAGGGCGGCCGCCGGCGCGCGGCGCGCGAGCAGCCGCTCAGCAGCGTGCAGGAGCTACGCCTCTTGGAGCTGGTACGGCCGCTGACCGTGGGCGGCGGGCTCACGGCGCGCGTGACGGTCGGCACCAGCGCGCGCATCTTCGGCGACTACCAGCGCGCCGGCGAAGTGGCCGAGGTCTTTCGCGCGCTCGAGGTCGGCTCCGAGTACGTGTCGGGCTTCTATCTCGCGCTCTACATCGGGCTCTTGTTGAGCGTGATCATCGTCGCGTTGGGCATCGGCATCACCTTGGCGCGGCGGGTCACCCGGCGCGTGCTGCAGCTCGCCGAGGCGACGCAGCAGGTGGGCGCGGGCGATCTCAACGTCAGCGTGCCCGTGAACGACGACGACGAGGTCGGCGACTTGACGCGCGCCTTCAACGGTATGGTGCGCGACATGCGCGAGTCGCGCGATCGCATCGAGTACCTGTCGCGCATCGGCGCCTGGCAGGAGTTCGCGCGCCGGCTCGCGCACGAGATCAAGAACCCGCTCACGCCGATTCAGCTCGCCGTGCAGGAGGTGCACCGCTCGTACAAGGGCGATGATCCGCGCTTTCGCCGCACGCTCGAGGATGCGCGCGCGATCGTCGAAGAAGAGATCGCGACCCTGCGGCGGCTGGTCTCCGAGTTCACGGAGTTCGCGCGCTTGCCGGAGGCGAATCTCTCGCCCGCCGATCTCGGCGTGTTCGTGCGCGAGGCGGTCGACGCGCCTTTCCGCGGGGATGAAGAGGGCGGTTCGTCGGTCCAGCTGGCGGCGGAGGTCGAAGGGGGCGCCCTGCCCGTGCTGATCGACACGATGTTGCTCAAGCGCTGCCTCGACAACCTGATCCGCAACGCCGTGCAAGCCGTGCGTTCGGTCGCGCGCCCCGACGGGCGCGTGATCGTCGCGGCGCGCGCCACCGCCGATCGCGCTATCCTGGAGGTGCGCGACAACGGTCCGGGCGTACCAGAGACCGCGCGCGAGCGCGTGTTCGATCCTTACTACACGACCAAGGCAGAAGGGACGGGGCTCGGCTTGGCCATCGTGAAGAAGATCGTGCTCGAGCACGGCGGTGAGATCTCTTGCCGCCCGGCTCCGGAGGGAGGGGCTTGCTTCGTGATCTCGCTGCCGTTCATGCGCACCTCGCGGGTTCCGGGGACGCCGCGATGAAGCCCGCAGCCTGGCGGGCGGGGCTCGCGGTGGCGCTCGTGATCGGAGGGCTCCTCTGGCTCCAGCGTGCCGAGGACGAAGGGCCGCTCGTAGGCCATCCCGCCCCCGACTTCAGCTTGCCCATCGCCTACGGAGCCGGCGCCGAGGCCGGCGATCGGTTGCGGCTTTCGGACCTCAAGGGCCAGTTCGTGGTGCTCGATTTTTGGGCGAGCTGGTGCGGGCCGTGCCGCGCCAGCATCCCCATCCTGAACCGCGTGGCCAAGGAGCTCGAGCCCGAGGGCGTGCGCGTGTACGGCGTGAACACCGAGGCCTTCCGGCCCGCGACCCTGGCCGAAATCGCCGCGCGCTGGGCCTTCGCTTACCCCGTGCTACACGATCCGACGGCCGAGACCCAGGCCGCGTACAGCATCGCCTATTTGCCGTCCCTGTTTCTCATCGACCGACAAGGCGCGGTCCGCCGTGCCCACACGGGCGCCCCCAGCGCCGCGCAGTTGATCGAGGAGATCCGCAATCTAAACCACGAATAGTTCTCGGCAGTCTCCGCTTGACCGGCCGCAATTTCGTGCTTAGATTCGCGCCGCGGCGGCGCGGAAACCAATGTCGCGTGATGTACCCACGCTGGCTCGCTCGAGCATGCATGCCCGACCAAGTCAGAGCTTGTTTTGAGGGAGGCACGGTGCAGCCCGTCCTGCCAGCGGATCCAGTCGAAGAGCGCGTCGCCCGCTTCCACGCGCTCGTGTCCAAAGCGGACCCCGAGGTCCTTGCTCAGTTCAACCAGCGCTTCGATATGTCGTGGGTCTATCACGACAGCGCGATCGAGGGCGTGGTCTATTCGCAGGAAGAGCTGCTCGCGGCGTTCGACCAGCGCACGATCAGCGATCCCGCTATGCTGCCCGCCTACGACGAGATCCGGCAGCATAAGAACGCGATCGACTTGATCCGTGAGATGGCGGACAAGAAGAAGTCGCCGCCGATCACCCTCGATACGATCAAGCTCATCTACTGTGCGCTCGCGCCGGAAGAGAACGAGACCAAGGGCCCGCCCAAGTACCGGAAGGAGATGCCGATCCATCGGCTCTACTTCCACGAGATCGCCACGCCCGACAAAATCGGGCCGAAGCTGCGGCAGCTGATCGATTGGGTGAACTCGCCCGAAGCGAAGCGTGCCACGCATCCGGTGCGGCTCGCGGCGAAGGCGCACTATCAGCTTTTGCACATCTACCCGTTCACGAAGCACAGCGGGAAGGTGGCGCGGCTGTTCATGAACCTGCTGCTCCTGCGGCACGGCTTCCCGCCGGTGATCATCCACTCGACCGAACGTCAGCAGTACTACGAGGCGCTGCGCGCCGAGCCCAACGAGATGGCGGCGCTCGTACACGCGGCATTCCGCTCGTCGGTCGAGAGCGCCATCAAGTTCTTCGAGTCACTCGGCTACTGACGCAATCAGCTTGGTCGCGCATGGCTAGTCGCGTGGAGGCGCGCGCGCTGGCTCGACGCGCAGGAGGAAGGTACGGCCGATGATCCATGGAGCGCACGTCATCATCTACAGCCAGGATGCGGAGGCCGATCGGGCGTTTTTCCGTGATGTGCTGAAGTATCCGTATGCAGACGCGGGGCACGGCTGGCTCATCTTCGCTCTGCCGCCCGCCGAGATCGCGGTGCATCCATCGGAGCAGAACGATGCGCACGAGCTGTACTTCATGTGCGACGACGTCCGTGCGTTGATCGCGGAGATGAACGCGAAGGGGGTCGCCTGCTCGCCCATCGACGAGCAGCGCTGGGGCTCGATCACACACCTAACCTTGCCGGGCGGCGGAAAGATCGGCGTCTACCAGCCGAAGCACGCGTCGCCGCTCAAGCCCCATGCGTAGTGCGCAGCGCCCGCCGGTGTGTTTCTTCAACGCGCGAGCGTGACATCGCAGTGGCCGGTGCAGCTTTGGCTCAAGAGCGCGGCCGTCGCATGACCTGTGCAGGAGATCATCACGCCGGACGCGGTGCCAGCCAGGCTGAAGCTGCCGTCGCTGCGATGAGTCGAACCTATGGTAACGAGCCATCGTCGCCGGCAACAAGCGCGATGAGGGCTCGTGCTCCACGTGTGCTGTTCGCGGCGTGTGGGTCGAAAGCGGCTTCGCGCGTACACGCCGGGCTTACGCGGCCGCACAAAGCTGCAGAATCACAACCAGCGCAAGAATCCGAACAGGAAGGTCGCGGCGAACAGCGCGAGCGTGAACAGCCGTGGCGCAAACGGCGCGAGCAGCAGATGTTGCAGCGCGAGCAGCGCGGCCGCGTATACGAGGCGATGCAGCTCCTGCCAGAGCCGAAAGCGCAGCCGCACGACCAGAGTGGGAAACGACGTGAGGAGCAGCGCGCACAAGATCGCGAGCGCCGCGGCTCCAGCGCGTAAGTGTGGCCAACTCAGGAGCGCCGGCACATCCGCGAGCTCGGTGCGCAGAGCGATGCCCGCGTGCAGCAGGGCGAGCCAAGCAGACGTCATCCCGAGCAGACGACGCCAGACCAGCCACGATCCTCGTGCACTGCCGCGCAGCCGCGCATGCAAGCGCACCCAAGGCCGGACGGATAGCGAGG
>CAZYWR010000771.1:0-3460 GCA_964651185.1 uncultured Polyangiales bacterium | reverse complement strand
CGCTCGGGCGCGGGTCGGGGGGTCGCGCCGCGGCATCATGCGCACGCGATCGCTCCGCGAGCGCGCCGCCCGCCACCTGCTGCAGCTGCATAGGGGCCCAAGCTTAGGGGCGATCCCGGTTCGGATCACGGGGTGCCGGCGCTCGAGCCGTAGGTCCCGCGCGCCCTCGAGCACACGGCGCAGGGTCGCGCGCAGCGCGGCGGACTGGGGCGGCTTCATCAACACGCGCGAACGTCGTCGAACTCGCTCCGCCAAACGGCGGGCGAGCGCACGCGGGCCCGTCAGCGCAGTTTGGACGGGGGCACCTTCGCGTCTGCTCGGCCGTGGCACTGCCGCGGATATGGATCCGTCTACGAGACGTCGGCGCCTTCGTTCACATGCGGCAAACGGCTTTCAGTCTTCGTCTTCTTCGTCCTCTTCGTCTTCTTCGTCCTCTTCGTCTTCCTCTTCCTCATCGAGCGTCTCGTCGAGCCGGGCGGCCAGCAGCTGCTTGGCCTCGTCCGCGCGCTCCACGTACGCGCGCCGCGTCTCTTCGAAGAACTCCACCAGCTCCTCATCGCCGGCCGCTTGCGCGTCGCGCAAGTACTGTCCGATCGTCTCCGCGCCCTGCAGCGTATGGTAGAGAACGCTGATCAAGTTGTAGTTCTCGTCCCTCTCGCCGGTGGAAATCCGCTCGCGTCCGCTCGGCGGCGAGCTCTCGTTCGCGCGTTCGTCGTCTTCGCGGCTCGCCTTGGATGCTTTCGCCATGAGTGCTCCTCCATGTGTGTGCGCGCAGACTGCGCGCGACCGCTGCCGTGGCAGCACTTGGCAAAAAAAGCAAGGGATGTGCCCGGTGATCGCCGCCGCGGCACGAAGATACGCCGAGGCGCACGTCAAGGCCGCTTCGCGCGCTTGCGCTCGGGTCGGTGCGCGCTCTTCTCGCGCACCACGTCGCGTGCGGGCTTGTCTTCGCGCAGACCCTGAAAGCTCGGGTGGCGTAGCCGCCCGTCGTGCGTGAACTCGCTGAATGCGATCTCGGCCACGAGCTCCGGACGTACCCAGCGTGCGTCGCGCACCTCGCTGCCCTTGGGCGCGTCATCGAACGGCGGATCGGGCTGCTCGAGCGGTCGCAGGCGTTCGTGCAGGTCGCGTAAGGAGCGTGCGTTGAAGCCCGTGCCGACCTTGCCGGCGTAGCGCAGCTTGTCGCCCTCGCGCAGCCCCACCAAAAGTGCGCCGAGGTACTGGCGCGACCCGCCCGGCGGCGTGTAGCCGCCGATCACGAACTCCTGGCGCGCCACGCATTTGATCTTGAGCCAGTCGCGGCTGCGCGCGGCGCGGTACGGAGAGGCAGCGCGCTTTGCGATCGTGCCTTCGAGCCCGAGCTTGCACGCCTGCGCGAAGAAGCGCGCGCCGCCGCCCGTCACGTGCTCGCTGAGTCTCAGGTGCGCGTCCGGGGCGGCTCGCCTCAAGAGTTGCGCGAGCCGCTCCTTGCGCTCGTGGAGGGGAAGCTCGCGCAGGTCCTCGCCGTCGAGGAAGAGGAGGTCGAACGCAAAGTAGACGAGCGCGTCGGAGCGCCCGTCGCGCAGTGCGTTCTGCAACGTCTGAAAGTCGCTGATGCCGTCCTTGCGCAGGCTCACGAGCTCGCCGTCGAGGACCGCGTTTTGGGCCGGCAAGGCGGCGAGCAGCTTGGCCACGCCTGGCGCGCGTGCGGTCCAGTCGTGGCCGTGTCGAGTGAGGAGCTGCCCCCGTCCGCGCTCCACGCGTCCGAGCATCCGATATCCGTCGAGCTTGATCTCGTGCAGCCAGTCGTCGCCCTCGGGGGGTGCGTCCACGAGCGTGGCGAGCTCGACTCCGAGCGCTTCCGCGGGAGGCAGGGAGGTCGCGCCCTGAGCGCCGCGTGAGCTTCCGGTCTTCGACATGGCGCGAGCTTACTTGATGTTGACCACCTCGAGCGGTCCGCTGCGCCGCAGCACCTGGATGCCGACGTCGCCGTCGTAATGATGAAGCATCAGGTCGACGCGGATGTCGCCTACCCGGAGGCCCTCGATCTTCAGCTCTTGCAGGAACGGAGGCAGCACCGGATGGGAGAACTGGAGGCGTCTGCCCGTGGCGTCGACGGTGAGCCCGAGGCACGAGGCGAGCAGCTGAAAGGCGGCGCCTGAAGCCCAGGCCTGGGGCGAGCAGGCGACTGGGTAGACGGTCGGCCCTTCACCCGGTTGGCGGATGAAGCCGCAGAAGAGCTCGGGCAGCCGGCGCGTCTCGAAGTACTGCGTCGCCTCGAACAGCGCGAGCAGGATGCGCAGCGCTTCGCGGCGATAGCCGTAAGCCGACAGCCCCTGCGCGATGATCGCGTTGTCGTGCGGCCAGATCGAGCCGTTGTGGTAGCTCATGGGGTTGTAGCGAGGCTCCCCGCGCGCCAACGTGCGCACGCCCCAGCCCGAAAACATGCCGTCGGCGCTCAGAGCGCTGGCGACGCAGGCGGCGCGCGCGGGCGCTGCGATGCGCGAAAATAGCGCGTGGCCCGCGTTGGAGCTGCGCACCCGGCAGGGCTGCTTCTGGCCGTCGAGCGCGATCACGTAGGTGCCGAGGCGCTCGTCCCAGAAATGCTCTTCGAAGCGCTGACGGAGCAGGTGCGCCGCGCGCTCGAGCAGATCTGCGCGTTCGTGCCGGGCGAGTGCGCGGCAGAGTTGGGCGGCGCCCCGGTACGCCGCGTAGACGTAACCCTGCACCTCGCAGAGCGCGATCGAGCCCTCGGGTTCCGAACCGTCGGCGTGGAAGATCGAGTCGTGCGAGTCCTTCCAACCTTGGTGCACGAGCCCGCCCGGATCGGGCGTATACTCGACGAAACCGTCGCCATCGCGATCGCCGTAGCGCGTGATCCACTCCAGCGCGCGCTCGATGCTCGGCCAGATCTCCTCGATCAGCGCGCGGTCGGCGGTGCCCTCATAGTAGGCCGCGGCCAGCATGATGAAGAGCGGCGTGGCATCGACGCTGCCGTAGTAACGGCCGAACGGTACCTCGCCGAGGTTGGCCATCTCGCCTTTGCGCGTCTCGTGCAGGATCTTGCCGGGCTCGGCGGCGCGGCTCGGATTGGTCTCGGTACTCTGGGTGGCGCTGAGGTAGCGCAGCACGCCGCGCGCCAGGTCGGGATCAGACCAGCAGGTCTGGAGCGCCGTAATGATGCCGTCGCGTCCGAAGGCCGTGCTGAACCAGGGGACGCCCGCGTACGGGTAGGGGCCGAGCGCGGTCTGCGTGGTCATCATCGCCAGGTCCTCGCTCGAGCGCGCGAGCCAGTCGTTGAAGCGCACGCTCGAGGTGGTGATGCGACAACGTTCATTGCGGGTGCTGTCGAGCCTCGCGTCGCGCGCGCGCGCGGCCTGCTGGTGGCTCGCGAGGTCGACGCGCGCCCGCGCCGGCTGCGGCGAGCTCTCGCAGCTCACCGTAAACAGGAGCTCGCGCTGCGCGCCCGGCTCGATGCGCA
>CAZYWR010000770.1:0-11947 GCA_964651185.1 uncultured Polyangiales bacterium | reverse complement strand
GCGGGCACGCTGGCGCTCCCCTGATCGAAGTAGACGCGCAAGATCTCCGGCTTCGAGCCCGCGCCGCTCGGCATCTCGTCGGCCAGTGAGCTGACGTTGGGCGCGTCGAGCGGCACGAAGCCCTTGCTCTGCACCAGGCTCTGGCCTTCGCGCGAGAGCGCGAAGTCGACGAATGCGCGCGCGTCGTGTCCGCTGTCCGATCGTAAGTAGAGAAACAGCGGACGAGAGACCGGATAGCTGCCGTCGCGGATGGTCGCGTCCACGGGCGCGACCGCGGGCTTGCCCGGAGGGGCGATGGAGAGCGAGCGCACGGACGGCAGTACGTGCCCGATGCTGACGTAGCCGATGGCGTTCACGTCGAGCGCGACGCGCTCCACGAGGTCCTTCGAATGCTCGATGTTTTGGATCGACTCACCGAACGGCGCGGGCGGTTCGAGCGCCGAGAGCACGCGCTCTTTGAAGAAGTCATGCGTGCCTGAATAGCTCGGGCGCCCGAGCACGTGGATGGGCGCGTCTGCACCTCCCACCTCGGTCCAGTTCTTCACCTGCTGGGCAAAGATGCGAGCCACGGCCTCCACACTCAGGTCTTTCACTGGATTTTCGGGATGCACGATGACCGCGATGCCGTCGTAGGCCGCGACGACCTCGAGCAGCTGCACGCCGATCTTGGCGGCGAACGCCAGCTCGTCGCTGCGGATGGGGCGCGAAGCCGCGCCGATCTCGGCGGATCCGTCGAGCAATCCCGCAAAGGCGGTGCTCGAGCCCAGCGCTTCGACCTGGATCGTCAGCCCCGAGTGGCTGCCTTCGAAGGCCTTTGCCCAGGCCGGACCGAGCGCCCCGCCGATGGTATCGGACCCTTTCATCGCGATCTGCCGCGCCGCTTGCACGGGCTTGAAGCGCATCGGGAAGGTCATCCAGACTTCGGTCGGCTTACCCTTTTGAATAGCGGGCAAAAAGCGATAAGCGTGGATGGCTTCGACCGCGTTCTTCTCGAGCTCCGCCACTTCGGGGCGCGGCGCCTGCACTTCGGCCTCGCGCACCTGTCCGTTGGTTCCGACCAAGATGCGCAAGAGCACGGTCGGCGCAAAGGCGCCGGTCGCGGTCGGCGCTTCGGGCGGCGTCCCTTCCGCGAGCTTGGGCTGACGGTCGGGCTCGGCCTTGTCGCTCTTCAACGGATCGGCCGCGGGGTGGCTACGTCCGCTCCAGTACACGCCGCCGAGCAGCAGGGCGAAGGCCACCGCCGCCACCCAGACCGCGGGAAACCGCTCCTTCGCCACGCGCGCAGGCACGATGGTCTGCGGATGGTTCGCTACGTTCGGTCGAGAAAGGGAACTCATGTCGAGCCCGAATGGCCCGGCCACATGACGAAAGCGGCTCGTCACTGTGACGTTTTGCAAACGTTCGCGTGACAGGATCTCGCCGTGTGTGTGTCACCCTCGGCGAACGGTCGCGCTGCGGACGCGAGCGCGTAGTACTTATTCAGGGAGCACGTTGACGGTGACTCCGCGGCGCGGGCCCGCGCACGTCATGAAAGTTTCTCGCCGTCGCCACAAAATCGTCACGCGAGCGCCGTAGACCCCTCGCGCTGAGTTCACACGGCGTTCTGCGCGTCAGCCTTCGCGAGCGCTGCGTTGATTCATGGATCGGAAGGAGTCCCGGTGGAGCACCTGTCGCTCATCAAGCTGTTCACTTCGTTCGCGATGCTGGGCGCAGAGTGGGTGATGTGGCTGCTCGTCGGCTTGTCGCTGCTCTCGATCGCAGTGCTCGTCGAACGCATTCTGTATTTGCGCGGTCTCGAAGACGATCTGGGCGCGCTGGGCGACTCGATTAACGCGAAATTGCGGGCCGGCGATCTCCCAGGCGCTCGCAAGCGCCTCAGCGAGTCTCCTTCTCCGGCCGCGCTGGTCGCCCTGGCCGGCCTAGACGAGGATCGCGGTTCGCACGCGGTGGAGCGGACGATGGCCAGCACGCTCGCTCGCGTACGCCCCATGCTCGAGCGCAACTTGAACGTGCTTGCCACGATCGGCAGCACCGCGCCCTTCATCGGCCTCTTTGGCACCGTGATCGGCATCATCCAGGCCTTCGACGCTCTGAAGACGCCGGAGGGCGTCAGCGGCGCCGCCGCGGCGGCCGCAAACGCCGCGGCCACGGGCAAGGTCATGGGCACCATCGCCGAAGCGCTGGTGGCTACCGCGATCGGCTTGGCGGTCGCCATCCCGGCCGTCATCTCGTTCAACTACATCAACCGGCGCATCAAGCTCCTGCTCGGTTCTACGGACGTGCTGTCTCAGCTGGTGATGGCGCACTCGCTCGGAACGCACGGAGACGTGTCCGGTTTGATCGATGCGTTGCGGGGCGACTTGCAGCGCAATCAGCAGGGTGTTCGCGGTGACGATCTCGGCCGCGCGGCCGAGGTGATGGGGTGAGCCGATGGCGATGCAGCAAAGCGGTGAGTCCAACGACGGCTTCGCCGACATCAACATCACACCCTTCGTCGACATCGTGTTGGTGCTCCTGGTGATCTTCATGGTCACAGCCAAATACATGGTGTCCCAATCCATTCCCGTGGACCTTCCGCAGGCCTCGACCTCGACCGGTGGTCAACCCACGATCATCAGCTGCTCCATCGACGCCAAGCAGCAGATGTATCTGGACAAAACCCCGATGACGCCGGAGCAGGTGAAGAACGCGCTCAAAGTGCGGCGGGCGAGCGATGGAAGTGAGGTTCGCGCCATCGTGAACGCGGACAAGTCGGTGCCGCATGGCCGCGTGATCGAGCTGATCGACCTCATTCGCAGCGCAGGCATCGAGAAGTTCGCGATTCAGACTGAGCTTCCCCAGTCGTCGTCTGGGTCGTGAGCCCGCCCTATGTCTAGTCGTGCGCAACGTACCGTCTTCCGAAGTCGACGGCGCGCTGGCTGGATCCTGTCCATCGCCGGCCATGCCGCCGCGTTCGCCACGCTGATCTGGCTGTTGGTGTCCAAAGCGTCAGGTGTCCAGGAGGACAAGATCCCAGAGATATCGGTCGTAGAAGTGGAGGCGCCGCCGCCACCACCGCCACCACCTCCTCCTCCACCAGAGGAGCCGCCGCCTCCGCCGCCTCCGCCGCGCGCGGAAAAGGTCAGCGCACCGCCGCCGGAAGCCGCACCTTCCCCGCCCGCAGAAGCCCCGCCACTGATGACCGCCGGCGAGGGCGATGGCAGCGGCGAGGGCTTCGCCAGCGGAACGAATTCAGACTTTGCGGGTTCGAAGGGAGGCGCTCCACGCGAGGCCCAACCTGCGCAGGCGCCAGCACAGCAGCCGGCGGCACCCCGTCCGCCGCCGCCCCCTCCACCGGCAGGCGAGCTCGACGAGTCTGAGCTTTCGGTCAAGCCGAACATCCGCTGCTCGCCCGCGCGAATCGCGGCGCTTTATCCGCAGGCGGCGGTCGACAACGACGCCGAAGCGGACATCCAAGTGGAAGTCGTCGTCGACGCGACGGGCCGCATCGCGAATCCGAGAGCGAAGACCGACCCCGGCTTTGGCCTTAAGCAGGCAGCCGAGCAGGCCTTACTGCTCGCTTGTCGTCCTTCCGCCATCCCGCGCGACAAACAGGGAAACCTCGTGGCAGCGCGGGTTGTTCATACGCTGCGCTTTCAGCTCGAGTGACGGCACTCCGCGCAGGTGACGCACGCAAGAGACAAACGTTGCCGTCTCGTGCGCATCTCGTCACAAACGCAACTTAGATCCCCCTGCCACTGCGAGCGGAAAGTCAAGCTTGGGTCTGTGGACGAAAAAGGAGGTACAGCGTGAATCGAACTTCAGCAATAGGAGCGGCGGCGGTCTGCCTGTCCATGTTCGGATGGACAGAGAGCGCCTTCGCCGACACCGCCTGCAGCAGTCTGCCAAATACAGTGGTGATTGCCGGATCGACGGCGGTTAAGTCGTTGGTGCAGGCGGTCGGCGCAAAGCTCGCTCGAGCTACCGGCGATGACTTGATCACGATCGTCTACCAAGGGAAGGGTTCGTGCGCGGGCGTACAGGTGATCGGTGCGGACACCGACCCGACCGGCGCGTGTACCGATGCCTCCTGCGTCAAGGGCACCGCCGATTACTACGACACGACTTACGACCCGACCGTGATGGGAGCGAAGCCGCCGACGTGTGATCTCGATCCGAACGGCACGCACGTCGACATCGCGTTCTCCGATGTCTACAAGGAGTCGTGCGACGGCGTAAGCAACCCCAACCTGCGCGATCAATCGATGGTCGTCTTGCCCTTCGGCTTCGTCGTGCCCAAGGCGAGCTCGCAGGAAGCGATCGATGCCCGGGAAGCTTACTACGTCTACGGCAAAGGCATGGCCGCGAACGTGACCCCCTGGACCAATCCGGCCGCTGTCTTTCAGCGCGACTCGACGTCGGGCACACAGATCACGATGTTCAAGAACATCCACATCCCGATCGCGTCGCAGCTGGGCACCACAGCGAATCCGAACAGCACCGACGGCGTGGCGACCTCGGTCGCCGCAGTCACCAACGCAGAGCAGGGGCTCG
Organism: uncultured Polyangiales bacterium; assembly: GCA_964651185.1. Taxonomy (GTDB): domain Bacteria; phylum Myxococcota_A; class Polyangia; order Polyangiales; family DASUME01; genus DASUME01. The sequence goes on along the minus strand of CAZYWR010000770.1, from coordinate 7,414 downwards.
GCATTGCGGGACTCGACGCGGTCGACCTGAAGTATCGCGGTTCTCTGGACGTCCTCGCCTATCGGCATTGGGGTCAGAAAAAGTTCTACTGGGGGGACTCCACCCCCACGTCTTACGACAAGAAGAACATCCGCGACGGTCACTATCCGCTCTGGGGCTACGAGCACGGAGTCTATCTGGTCGATGGCTCCGGAAATCCGCTCAAGCCGCGAGCCAAGAAGCTCGCTGACATTCTCAGCGGAGCCGTCGCGCTTCCGGGCGGCGACGTCGTGGTCGAGGCGGCAAAGGTCAGCATCATCCCGACGTGCGCGATGGAGGTTTCGCGCATGACCGACGGCGGAGACTTCTCCGCCTACACGCCTGCCGAGCCGTGCACCTGCGCCTTCGAAAAGAACGTCACCCAAGGGTCGACGTCGTGCAAGGCCTGCACCGCGGACACCGATTGCTCGGCGGGACAGAAGTGCCGCCACAACTATTGCGAAGCGCACTGAGGAGAAGCACCGTGAAGAACATTTCAAGAGCTCTGACCATCCTCAGTCTGCTCGCTGGATCCGCTGCGTGCGGTAGCGACGACAACAACAAGGCTCCGGTCGACGGGGGCAACCCTTTCTTTCCCGTGGACTCGGGTCTCCCGGACAGCGGAGCGCCCAACATGGACGGGGGGTCAACCGGTGTCGATAGCGGCGTAGTGCCCGCGTCCGACAGCGGCACGTCAACGACCACCGACGCGGGGACCCAAACTGGCACGGACTGCTTCAGCGGCACGCCGGCGACCATGGAAGACTTCCTGAACCGTTGCACGACTGCCCAGACCGCCAACAAGCCGACGCTGGGCATTCCCGCCGCGGAGCTGCTCCCCGACGGCGGCGTTCTGTCGCTCTCGCCGTAATCCCCTCTTCAACGATACCTCTCACGTCCGCGTGGACTCGTGTCGGGTCCACGCGGCCGGGGGAGTTGTGTCCAGTCCTTTCCCGACCGACCCAAGTTCAAGGCGCGGCGCAGCTCATGATGCTACCGACTCATCCTCGCTTTCCCCGTTGGCTCGCCTCCGTGGTCGCCGCGCTCCTGGGACCGCCCGCGTTTGCCGCGGGTCACGCGTCAGCACAAACCACAGAGCCGGCTCCCGTACTCGAGCAACGTCCCGCCGAGCTGACGCCGGAGCTCCCTGCGCCGAACACGCCCGAAGCCCCTGCCGAAGCGCCCAGTACGCCGATCGAGGCGCCGATCGAGGCGACTCCGGTGCCGCCGCCTCAAGTCGCGCCGCAAACGGACGCGGGCGGCCCGCAGCCGGCACCGCCCCCTAGCGCACCCCCTGCGCCAGCTCCGCCTGCCGCGCCGCCGCCGGCGGTCGTGCCGCCCGGGCAGATGGAGCCCTTGGTCGCGCCCCAGGACCAGCCGTCGGCTTCGGAGGGCGAGGACGCCGAGGGTTACGCGTTTCACGCCTTCCGCTACGCTGCGCGCGCTTCGGGCTATGTCCAATCTCAGTATCAGAACTTCAAGCAGTCCGAGAACCAACTCTCTGCAGACGGACAACGCCTGCTCAACCAGTCCGGCTTCTTCATCCCGCGCGCGCGCATTCTGATCGAAGGCGAGAACAAGTGGAGCGCGCTGGTGATCGAGGAAGACGTCGCGAATCTGGGCAGCGCCAATCTCGGCCTGCAGCGCGCAGAAGCGACCTTACACTGGCGCAAGGACCTGGCGACGATCCCTTATCTGGCCGTCACGTTCGGCATGTTTCGTACGCCATTCGGCGTCGAGGCTGAGCGCTCGGCGCGCGTGCGCGTGTTCGCGGAGAACGCGACCGTCGTCCAAGCGTTTTTTCCCGGCCAGAGCGACATCGGCTTCCGTGCGCAAGGCGGCATCGGCTGGCTTCGCTATTCGGTCGCGCTCGTCAATGGCCACCCGATCAACGAGCCGCGCTGGGGCGGGCGGGCTCCCACGAAGCAGGGTGACATCTTGGGCAGGCTCGGGATCGACGCGAAGTTCGGTCCGATGCGCTTGATCGGCGGCGCCTCGCTGCTGAAGGGCAAGGGGTTCTCCCCGGGGACGGCCGCCACGAAGGATTCGATCACCGCGCGCGACGTCAACGAGCAGGGCGTGGTGACGACACAGAACGTGAAGCTCGTTCCCGGACAGGCAGGCGTCGCGTCGCAGACGTTCAGCCGTTGGGGAACGGGCGCCGATCTCGAGCTCCGAGGCCACGCCCGACAAATCTGGAGCTTCGCGCTGCGCGGCGAGTTCTTGTTCGGCCAGAACCTCGATCGCGGTTTGTTCATCTCGGATCCCGTTACGCAGGGCTTCAACGGGCGCAGCTACGGCGCGCTCGGCGCGTTCGAGAACCTCTTCTGGCGGACGTTCATGTTGGACGCCCGCTACGATTTCTACGAGCCCAACCCGGACGCGACCTCGCGGGTGGCCGGCGACCTCATCAAAGTGCCGCAACGGATCACGACCCTCAGCGGCATCGTGGGTCTTCAGTTGCCGGGGACGCTGACGCGCCTGTTCGCGCAGTACGACCGCGTCAAGGATCACCTGGCGCTCGGCACCGACGGCCGGCCGGCAGACCTTAAGAACGACCGCTTCACGCTCCGACTGCAGGTGTCGCTATGAGCGGCCCCAAGTCCCTCCGCGCGCAGGCCATGCTGGCCGCGTCCGCGTTGTTCGGGCTGTGGAACCAGGCGTGCGGGGATGGGCAGGTCGCGACCACCAGCGGCTTGAACGCCAAGCTTCGGGTGGCGGGCGGCGAGTACATCCAGGGAAGCTTTCCTGCGATCGTGAGCACCGCGCCTCCTGCGCCCGCCCCGGACGGCGGCGTGTTGCCGCCACCGACGGTGAGCTTCGGCAGTAGCCCCAACAACACGGTTCATCCCGGCGAAATCAGCAAGTCGATCTCGATCATCGCCGCGCAGAACACGCGCACGGTGGCCGTGGGACTGGCGAGCGACCCGGGGTACTGGATCGTCCCCGTCAGCGTTCGCAGCATCGAGTTTGCGCCGAACTTCGAGGTCGCCTTGGCCCTCGACTTCGACCGCTCGATCGCGCCCGGCAAGGTTCAGATCCTGTTTGCCGCTGCCGACGAGGAAAAGCGTTACGGACCCGCGGGGGCCAAGGATTTTGCCGTGTCCGACGACGTGCCGGTCGCTCCGTTCGTGGTTTCGTTGCGTTGGACCGCCGACATGGATCTCGATCTGCTCGTCGTACGACCGGACGGCACGCTGCTCAGCAACAAGGCGGTCCGAGCGGCGAGCGACGACCCGAACCAGAGGATCGACTTCGACTCGAACATCGGCTGTCAGATCGACGGCCACAGGATCGAGAACGCGATCTTCAACAGCCTGTCGGCAGGGCTGTACCAAGTATACGTGCGGACCTCATCCGCATGCGGGATCGCCGAGAGCGGGTGGACCGTGCGTCTGCTCCGCGACGGTCAGGAAATCAGCCGGACCGTGGGTGTCTCTGATGCGTGGGAGGTCGATCTGCCGAACGGCGGTCCGGAGGGTCCAGGTCGCTTCGCCACCAGCTTCTCGATCGGCGATTGAGGACCGAGGACGTGAGCATCGTGCGCAACAAGGCGTTCTGGTTCGCCTGCCTGGCGTGGACCTGCGGCGGTCCTGGGTACGCGCAAGACGTCGGAGGCTCCGCGCCGGCTCCTGCGCAGGCACCGGGCGCCGGTGCGACACCGCCGTCTGCGAGCGGGCCGGGAGCACCGTCTGCACCTCCTCCGGCCGAGCCCGCTCCGCCGCCGCTCCCCGACGTGCCTGGCTTACCGGCGGCGGATGATATTCCGCCGCTCCCCGATGTCCCTGGCCTTCCCCCGGCGGACGACATCCCGCCGCTGCCGGACATGCCAGGCTTGCCCCCCGCGGACGACATCCCGACCTCTGACGGCGCGCCAAAGCCAAAGAAGACGGCGAAGCCGGGCGACGAGTTCGATGCCGGCGAGACGGTCGTAAGAGTGCGGCGCCGGCCGCGCGCGGTGACGTCGACGCGCACCAGCGTGGCGGAGGCGAAGCGCTTGCCGGGCACGCAAGGCGACGCGATCCGCGTGATCGAGAGCTTGCCGGGCGTGGGGCGCGCGAGCTTTGCGTCCGGCGATCTTCTGCTTTGGGGCAGCTCGCCCAGCTCGTCCCGCATCTATGTGGACGGAGTGCCCATCCCGCGGCTGTTCCACGGAGGCGGACTACGTTCGGTGCTGAACGGCTTCTTCGTGAAAGAGATCGAGCTCGTGCCCGGCGCGTACGGGGCTGACTACGGCGGCGCGACGGCCGGCATGGTGCGCATCGCCACCGCCCCTTTGGCCGAGGGCCTGCACGGGATCGCCTCGGTCGACGTGCTCGATGGCAGCGTGGCCGGCTCTTATCAGGCGACGCGCAAGCTGTTCGTGGGCGGCGGCTTTCGCTACGGCTATCTGTCGCGGCTCGCGCCGCTCGTCGCTTCTGCCGAAGCGCTGCAGTACACGATCATCCCGACGTATCGCGACTACCAGGGCCGCGCCGAGTGGCGGCTCAGCGAGAACTCCCGCCTCACGCTGATGGCCTTTGGGAGTCACGATCGCGGGTCCGCCAATTTCACCTCGGACGACCCGGCGCGCGCGCGCTCATCGACCCGTGACGCGGACTTTCACCGTGTCGTGCTCACTTACACGGGCACCGACGCGCGCGGTTCGACGGTGCGCGTGATGGGGTACGCGGGCACCGACTCGTCGCTGCGCTCGGATCGCGTGGGACCCTACCCCTTTTCGCTGAAGAGCGACGCGATCGCCTTCGGGCTCCGCGCCTCCTGGCTAGGAGACCTCACGCCGAACGTGCGACTGCACGTCGGCGTGTCGGTCGAGTCGTGGTTCTCCGATCTGAGCCGCGAAGGTTCGCTCACGCAGCCGCCGCGCGAGGGCGACCCGTACGCGTTTGGCCAGGCGCCAGCCGGCGACTTGGCAGCCGATGCCTGGAAAGTAGGTCAGATCGCCATCGCCCCTTACGCCGAGCTCCCGATGAGCTTGTGGAAAAAGCGGCTCGACATCACGCCGGGCGTGCACTTCGCGAGCATCTTCAACAACGTCAGTCGCGCACAGCCGCCGATCGGCGACACGCCCACGCACGGCATCGCGCGCGATCTGACGTTCGTGGAGCCGCGCTTGATGACCACCTTGCGCGCGACCGACAAGCTCTCGTTCAAGCTCGGCGGCGGCCTCTACCACAACGCGCCGAATCCCGCGGACGAATCCTCGGTGTTCGGCACGCCGAGCCTCACCGCACCGCGCGGCCAACAGGCGATCGCGGGCGGATCGTACGACCTCCCGTGGAACCTGAGCGCCGAGGCCGTGGGGTTCGCGCGCCGGATCCAGCGCTACGTCTCGCGTAACCAGGCGAGCGCGATCCCGGCGGGCGAGGTGCTGACCGAAGACGGCGTGGCGCGCGCCTTCGGCGGGCAATTTTCGCTGCGCCGTCGCTTCGCTCACGGCTTCACGGGCTGGCTGTCCTACACGTACACGCACAGTCAGGTCCGCTACCATCCGGGCTTGGACTGGGTGCCTTCGGACTTCGAGCAACCGCACCTGTTCACCGGTGTCGGCAGCTACGACATCGGCGCGGGCTTCACCGCAGGCATACGCTTCCGCGTCATCACGGGGCTGCCGCGCACGCCCGTCGTCGGTCGCGTCTACGACACGGTCAACGGCGATTATCAGCCGATCTTCGGCGCCTACAACAGCATTCGGCTGCCTACCATCTACTTACTCGACGCGCGTATCGACAAGACGTTCAAGGTCGGTAAGGGCAAGTTGATCGTGTTCTTGGACGCGATGAACGTGCTCAATCGTCCGCCGGCCGAAGAGATCATCTACGACCCTACGTACGCCAGCCACGACTACTTACGCGGGTTGCCGATCGTGGCCGACCTGGGGCTGAGGGGGGAGCTATGAGCCGGGCGGCCATCACCGCGCGCCACGCCGTCGCGCTCGCTTCGCTGGCGGCGAGCGCGAGCTGTGCCCCTGATCTGAACGTGCGCGCGTCGCGCGTCGTGCAGACGCGCGTGGTCGCCGTACGCGCGACGCCGGCAGAAGCGCGGCCCGGGGACACCGTCAGCTGGGAAGCGATCGTCGTTTCACCGCTCCCCACGCCGGCGCCTACGACCGCCTGGGCGATGTGCCTTCGCCCCCGAAGCGCGGCGGACTCGATCACCGTCACGGGCGCCTGCCTCCAGGCCCCCGATACGAACCCTGCCGCGGTCGTCGTCGCGTTACCCACGACCGCCCCGTTCCAGGCCCAGGCCACGATCCCCTCCGACGCGTGCAGCAAGATCGGCCCCGACGTGCCCCGCACGAGCGCCACCGGCGAGCAGCAGAGGCCGCCGGACGCCGACATCACGGGTGGATACCAGCTGCCGATCCGCGTCGCGCTGACGGACCAGACCGGGACCGACATCAGCTTCGACCGCCAGCGCGTGCGCTGCAACCTGGCGAGCGCGCCCGCCGCGGCCGCGCGCGATTACGATGCGCGGTACAAGACGAACGAGAACCCCGCGATCATCGGGCTCAAGCTCGGCGACACGGTGACCACGCCGGAGGGCGCGACCTTCGTCGCGCAGGGCGCCGCGCAGGTCACGATGGTCGTGGGGTGGGATCCGTCGTCGCAAGAGACGTACGTGCTGTTCGATCCGGTCCAGCGCGCCGTCGTCGAGCGCAGGGAAAACCTGGAGATCGCGTGGTACACGAACGGCGGCGAATTCGAGCACGACCGCACCACGCCGGACGACGGCCAGCCGCTGTCGACCAACGTGCTGAAGCTCGACGCAGGGCGCACGGGACCGGTCACGGTGTGGGTGGTGCTGCGGGATGACCGCGGCGGCGTGGGCACGGCGAGCACGACGATTCTGCCAGGCTGAATGAGCCTGCGCGCGGGAGGGTGACGTATGGCGGATCATCGCAGTGAAACGCGGCGTTGTTTCGCGATCGCCTCGCCGCCAGGCAGCCGCCTCCCGCAAATGAGGGAAAACACCTCCGCGCGGAGGCTCCCATGACTGCGCAGGTGTCACTCGAACGTCACGATGACGTTGCCGATTTGGCTACGGAGGTCAGCACTCTTGCGCCTCGACTGACGGGCGTGATGGAACAAAAGCCGTTGATCCTCATTGTCGACGACGAGGCCGAGCTGGCGAGCACGGTCGGGTACACGTTTGAACAAGAGGGCTTTGCGATCCGTCACGCCGACACGGACCGGCACGCGCTCGAAGCGGCCGCCAACGGACAGCCGCCCGATCTCATCGTCCTCGATCTGATGCTGCCGGACATGTCGGGCACCGAAGTCTGTCGTGAGCTGCGCCGCACCGAAGCAACACGCTCGACCCCGATCATCTTCCTGACCGCGCGCGATAACGAGATCGATCGCGTGGTGGCGTTCGAGCTCGGCGCGGACGACTA
>CAZYWR010000769.1:0-7475 GCA_964651185.1 uncultured Polyangiales bacterium | reverse complement strand
GTGCGCGGACGCCCAGCCGCGCGCTCTGCGGCGAACAACGCTTCGGCGCAGCGCGAGCAGCGCGAAGCGAGCAACGCCGCCGATGCGGCGCCGCCGGTCCGCGCCGTGAGCGACGAGGTCGCGGTGCGCGCGAGTGAACCCACCGCGACGGCGCCGCTGACCGCGCTCGAACCGCGTGAAGAGCCGCCGGCGACGCCGCCCGCTGCCACCGCCGTGCACACCCAGCCCGCGCCCGCCCCTGCACCCGTCGCGAGCGCCGTGCCCGCAGCGAAGCCCGCACCAGCCGCACCTGCTGTGCCGCAGAAGCTGCAGGCCCAGGCCTCGATCACGAGTCTCGACGTGGAAGGCTCGCTCGGCAAGGGCGTCGTCTCGCGCATGCTGTCGCGCAGCACGGCGGTCGTGAAGGACTGCTACGCCGAGGCCGCCAAGCACGCCGGCCACAACGACTTCAGTCCGCTCAGCGCGACCCTCGTGATCGACGAAGGCGGCGGCGTGCGCCAGGTCAACGTCGGCCACCACGGCCTCGGCGATCTGTCGGGTTGCGCGGCCAACGCGCTCAAGCGCCTCCGGTCCGAGCGCGTTCCCGATGTGGGAACAGTGCAAGTCCGCTTCAACTTCACGTTCAATCCCTGAGAACTATCGACAAAATCTCCGCAAACAATCGTTGAACCGAGGTACGGGCTTCTGCGACGACGTAGTCTGCGCGCAGGTGCTCGAATGCTTGCGGCCTGAGAAGACTCCTCAAGCGGGCCAAAGCCCGCGTAGACTGATCGCGTCATGTACGCTTTCGGCGACTTCATCCTCGATCTTCAGCTCTACCAGCTCAGGCGCTCCGACCACGTCATCCCGCTCGAGCCCAAGACGTTCGACGTCTTGCTCTACCTCGTGGAGCACTGCGATCGCGTCGCTACGAAGCGCGAGCTGCTCGAGGCGCTCTGGCCGAACGAGGTCGTCACGGAAGCGGTCCTGCCTACCAACATCAACGCCCTGCGCCGCGCGCTCGGGCAAAAGCGCGGCGACAAGTGGCCGATCGAGACCGTGCACGGCCGCGGTTATCGCTTCTCCATGCCGGTTCAGCGCAGCTTGCCGCCGCCGGCGCACGAGCCGCTCTTGCCCGCGAGCATCGCGCCTAGCGTGCAAAACGACCACGGCGAGCCGCTCTCGCCGTACGTGGGGCAGCTGGCGCTGCTCGATAAGCTGAAGCGCGTGCTCGCGCTCGCGCTCAATGAGCAAGGCCAGGTGTGCATCTTGAGCGGCGAAGCGGGCATCGGAAAGACGCGCACGGCCCGCCAGGTCGCCGAGCTCGCGCGTGCCCACGGCGCCGACGTCTGGCTCGGAACCTGCGAGGAGGGGCCGGAAGCCCCGCCGCTCTGGGTGTTTCAGCAGCTCCTGCGCTCGGCCCTCTCCAGCGAAGGCGCGGAGAGCTTGCGGCGCTGGCTCGGCCCGTTCGCGCAAGAGCTCGGGTCGCTCCTGCCGGTGCTCGGCGACGCGCGCGAGGCGCGCTTCTTCGGCAGCATGCGCGAGCACGAGAGCTTTCGCGTGTTCGACGCCATGGTGCGCGTGCTCGCGCAGGCGAGCCGGGTTCGGCCTCGGGTGTTGTGGCTCGAGGACATGCACCGCGCAGACGAGGCGTCATGGCAGCTCTTGCGGCTGCTGCTCCCGCACATCGAGCGCGCGTCGGTGCTCGTGCTCTTGACCGTGCGCAGCCGCGACGACCTGACGATGGTGGCTCCCGTGCAGCGCAACCTCGACCTCCTGCAGCGCATGCCGCAGTGCCAGCCCTTCCTGATGCGCGGCCTCGAGCCGGGCGACGTCGAAGAGCTCGCGCGCCACACGCTCGGCGCCGAGCTCGATCCCGAGCTCGGTCGCGTGCTGCACAAGAAGACGGGCGGCAACCCCCTGTTCGTGCGCGAGCTCGTCGATTGGCTGGACGCGCGCGGCCGCAGCGATGTCGCCGCGCTGAACGACGCGCCGAATCTCGCTCCTCCGGAGATGGTGCGCCACCTGCTGCGGCGTCGCGTGCTGCGCCTCGGTCCGGCGGCGCAGCAACTGCTCGACGCGTGCGCGGTGGCAGGCTCGATCTGGGATGCCGGCGTGATCGAGTGCGTAGCCGCCCTCGCGCACGACGACTTCTGCGATGCGATCGACTCGGCCGTGGCGCAGCGCGTGGTGGTGCCGGTCGCGGGTCGCGTGAACACCTACCGCTTCGCCCACGATCTCATGCGCGACACGCTCTACAGCGATCTGCCCACGCGCGAGCGGCGGCGCCTGCACCTGAGCGTCGCCGGCGCGATCGAAGAGCGCATCGCCTGGCTTGGCGCCGAGGGCGTGCGCGACGTCGCGCATCACCTTTATCTGGCGCTGCCCGACGCGGATCCGCAGCACGCGATCGCCTGGCTCGAGCGCGCCGCGACGCTTTGCGAAGAGTGCGGCTCGTATCGCGACGCCGCGACCTTGTACCGCTCGGCGCTCGACGCGGCGCGTCTGTTGCCCGTGGCCGACCCGGCGCTCTCGCACGCGCTCAACGCCTCGCAAGAGCGCGCCGCAGGCTTGGCGCGGACTGCGCGCGCGCAGTCCTAAAAGAGAGCACTCGATTCTCGAACTCTCATGGAGCCTTAATCTCGACGGGATCCCCGGGGCAAGCGCCGCCCGTTGTCGAGGTCTCGCTCGGGGCGCGCTCCGCGCGAGGGCGCACCCCTCGAAGCCACCCGCGCAACGAGCGCGGGCGGCGATAAGGAGCGTGCCGGAAGTGCAGGCGGTGGTCGCCGCTGTAGGACGCGATCGAGTCGGTGAAGAGCACCTCCCCGATCGGGCGAAAGCCGTGCCGCACCAAGAGAGAGCGGTGATCCGCCACCTGGAGCTCGAAGCGGATGCCGCCCGGGTGATAGCCGATCTGCAGCTCTTCACGCAGGTCGGCACTCTCCACGCGGCGATTGCGCGGCGAGCCCACCAGCCGCATCACGGCCGGCGCGCGCGCTCGCTCGGGCGCGGCCTCCCCGAGCTCCGCGATCGGATAAAGCTGGCGGATGAGCGGTTGCATCGCGTTCCATGCGCGATCGGCGAGCGCGAACGCCGCGCCCGCGAGCGTGCCCAGGGGCAGCTTGGCCAAGATGCCGGCGCGCAGTGAGAAGGGCCAGAGATCGCTCGTCAGCGCCGCATCCACGAAGTGCGCCGTACGCGTGCCGCCCAGATTTTCCAGCGTGAAGAAGTTCGCGGTCGCGAGCGGCTCAGCATGGTCCGGATCGCTCGTCGGATACAGCTTGCCGGCGAGCCCCAACAGCCTGAGCCGCCCCGGGCGATACTCGCCCAAGGCATCGGAAGCGCGCGCGATGATCAGCGCCTCGGTCCCCGCCCTGAATAGGCCCGTATAAGGTGTCTGCTCCGTGATGCGCCACACGCCGCGCAGGCAGATGCCGGTCGGGTGCACGAGCTTGTCGAACGGTGGCAGGAGATCGTCGGGTCGCGCCAGCGTACGCCGCGCCGCGGCGTAGAGCTGCTCGACGAAGCGCGACGAGAGGCTCGTGAGCCGCACGCGGCGGTCGGGCAGGGCGTCGTAGGCGTCCGCAGCCACTACGCGCCATACGTCGGCAAAGCGTGAGCCCGGCGCAGGCGCCTCGCTCTCGCGCGCGGGGCGCGATCGCCAGGTCGAAACGCGCGGTTCCGCCCCCGAGCCGAATGATGCCGCCACGCCTCCATGCTTGCCGGTTCCAGCTTCCATGGCCTCGGCCTTTCGTGAGCTCGCTTGCGAGTGGCGCGATCGCGTGCGGCGGCTGGTGAACACGAGCGGCGCGAGCTCCCTGCACCGCCGCGTAGCCGCTATTTCGAAACGATGGCAGCATACCACCGGGCGGCGGCCGCTGCGCCCCGCGAGCTAGGCTTTTGCATGGATCTACGGGAAGAGGCGGAGCGCTTACGGCGGGAGCTCGAGAAGCTCGACGAAGTGAAGGTGCGGGTGGCGCTCTTTGGGCAACCTGGCGCGGGCAAGTCGTCGCTCATCAACGCGTTGATCGGGCGCGAGGTCGCGCTGGCCGGCGAGCGCACCGACACCACGACCGAGGCGCAGCGCTTCCATCATGACGGCGTCGAGTACACGGACCTGCCCGGCTTCGGCACGACGCGCTTTCCCGCGGATACCTACTGGGAGCGCTTCCAGATAAGCGATCACGACCTCCTGTTGTGCGTGAAAGACGGCAAGCTCACGCGCGAGGACGACAAGCTGTTCTTCGAGGAGATCTGGAAGCGCGGCAAAGTCTGCATCTTCGTCCACAACAAGCTCGACACGCTCTGGTCCAGCACCAAGACGCTCGAGGAGGTGCAGACCGAGCTGCGCGAAGAGCTCGAGCAGCGCATCGCGCCGCACAGCGCGCCGCTCGTGTTCACGAGCTGCCGCACGCGCGAGGGCCTCGACGAGCTCGAGCGCGGCATCTGGGCTTGCTTGCCGGAGGCGAAGCGCGAGCGTTGGGAGCGCGCGGTGGCCGCTTACTCAGATGAGTGGCTCGAGCGCAAACGCAAGGTGATCGAGCGCGAGGTGTACGTGTGTGCGGCGCTCTCTGCGGCCAACGGCTTCAATCCGATCCCGGGCGCCGACATCGCGATCGATCTGTCCACGCTCGCCGGTCTGTTGGTGCGTATCCGCAGCCATTACGGGCTCAGCGATCGCCGGCTCGAGCGCTTTCTGCAGCTCGCGCCGGCGGCCAAGATGGTGGTCGATCGGCTGCTCCAGTACGCGACGCGTGAAGGACTCATGCGGCTCCTGCGCCGCTTTGCCAGCCAGACCATGCAACGGCAGGTCTCGAAGTACATCCCCCTCGTCGGGCAGAGCATCGCCGCGCTCGTGGGTTATGGCGTGACGCTGCAAGTGGGGTTCGAGTTCCTCGACACGTGTCATCGGCTCGCCCGCGAGGTCATGGCAGCCGAGCTCACACAACGCGGCCCCGCGCGTCTGCCCGCCGACAGCAATGGTGAAAAAACACCAGCATGAGTGCGTAAGCAGCGCATCTTCTGCGCTCTCGTAGCCGGAGAGCGCTTAATTTTTGCTTTTGGCCCCGCTATGGTGAGGCCCGAAGTGCAGCTCGTCCCCCGGGCGTGCGGCTGACTGATGCCCTCTCGCGAGTCGAGGAGAAGACGATGCTTGGTTCGGACCGAAGACTGAGGCAGCGCGCAGAAGAGCGAGATCCCGAGGCCGCCTTGTGGGAGCGCCTGCGCTCCGACGCGGATAGACGTAGCGCCGAGTATCCGGCCGATGCCGGGAGAGAGCCGACCGCGCGTTACAGCCCCCATCAAACAGACCGCGTTCCTGCCGGCACTTACGACGCGTATGCGGACGAGCAGGAGGAGGGCGAAGACGACGAGGCATGGGGCCGTCTCTACGCCGCGCATACCCAGGGCGACGAGCAGGCAGACGAAGGGGCTTCGCAGTACGAGTCCGATCCCTATTTGCAGCAACGCGCGTACGCGGAAGAGCATGCGCGCGCCCGGCGCGATTCGCAGGTGCGGCAGCAGGCGGCCTACGCGCAGCAGGCTTACAGCCAAGAAGAGGCGTACGGGCAAGAAGAGGCGTACGGGCAAGACGAGGTGTACGGGCAAGACGAGGCGTACGCGCAGCAGCAGGCCTATGCAGAGGAGCAGGCGTATGCGCAGCAGCAGGCATACGCGCAGCAGCAAGCACACGCACAGCAGCAGGCATACGCACACGAACAAGCGTATGCGCAGCAGCAGGCGTACGCCCAACAGCACGCCTACGCGCAGCAGCAGGCCTACATGCAGCAGCAGGCCGCGTACGGCGCGCAGTCACCCGCGCACTCGGGATATCCGCCGGCTCAGCAGGCGGGGTTCGATGCGCAGGCGTGGGCCGGGAACTTCGAGGTGCCCGCGGCCAGCTACGACGACTCGAGCCCTCGGCCCTCACGTTGGCCGGGCTTCCTCCTGCTGACCGTGCTGCTCCTCGGCGGCGGTGCAGGGGCCGGGTACCAGTTCGTGTGGCTCCCGCGCGAACAGCAGGCGCGTGCGGCTGCTCTGGCCGAGCTCGAGGCGCGCCAGCAGAAGGTCATCGCGGAGCAGCGCGCCGCGGAGGAGGCTGCGGCACGGGCGGAGGCAGAACGGCGTGCCGCCAACGAGGCCGCCCTGGCACGGGCGGACGAGGCCGCCGCGGCGGCGAGCGCCGGGGCGGACGCGACTGCGCAGAAGCCGGTCGCGCCTGCCAAGGCTGAAAAGCCCTCGCGCGCCGAGCGGCGCGCGGCCAGCGCGCACGCGAAGAAGAGCGAACACAAGGCGAAGCCGCAGCCGAGCGCCAAGCACGAGAGCGCGCCCGCCAAGCCCAGCAAGAAGAAGGGCGGGGGTGGCGGCGACGAGGGCGAGCATAACAACGACCCGCTGTTCGGCCTGTAGGACGTCCGGTCCGCCGGTCGGCGTCGGACTCTTCGGGCTGCTGCGTCCGGGCTGCGCAAGCGACGCGTCCGTGGTGGGCAACGTCGCTGGGGCGAGCGACGCGTCTACCAGCTCGACTTGGTCAGGCCGGGAATCTCTCCCGCGAGGCCCTTTTCGCGGATCGCGATGCGCGAAAGCCCAAACTTGCGGTAATAACCGCGCGGCCGGCCCGTCAACGCGCAGCGGTTGCGGATGCGTATTTTGTTCGAATTGCGAGGCAGGGCGTTGAGCTTGTTCGCGGCCGCGAGCTTGTCGGCCTCCGACGCCTTGGGGTCGGAGATGATCGCCTTGAGCGCAGCACGCTTTGCCGCGTGCTTGGCCACCAGCTTCCTCTTCTTCTCGTTGGTCGCGATCTTCGCCAGCGTCGACATGGAGACTCCTAATCGGGCGGCCAAATCTAGGCGAAGCTCGGGGTCGGCGCAACGGGTGCGGCTGGCGAATTCGTGAGCCGGCGCCTTTCGGAGCCGATTTCGCGCGCTTCACGGGGTTGACAAGCGGATACGCTCTCGTACGGAGCTTGCCGAGGTCTCGGGCCGGGTAGCCGGTCGCGGGCGAGCCGACGAGGAGCCGATGAGCGAGTTGACGGATCGGGTGCGCAGGATGCTGTCCCAAGCCCAGGTGTTCGTACGCGATACGCCTTTCGAGGCGGTGACGCGCACACGCCAAGCGCTGGAGGCGGTCGACGCGGCGCTGGCCGCGCTTTCGCCGAGCGCGACGGCGGAGCGTGAGGCGCTCGCACGCCTGCGCACGGTCGTGCTCACCCGCCTCGCCAAGTACGAGCAAGCGCTCGAGGCCTGGACGGAGCAGGTGCGCGGCCGCGCCGCGCTCTACAACCGGCACGAGCGCGAGCGCATCGAGCAGCCCATCCCTGGCGACGCCTGACGGCTGTCGGCTCGGCGCGCGCCGGCGTCGCTGGCGACTCGAGCGATCGCCGCGCGACGGCTAGACTGGCGCGCTATGGAACCCAGAACGCATCGTGCCCTGAGCTCGCGGCTGTGCGGAACTCCGCGGATGCTCGCGACGGGCAGCGCCGACGTGGAGCTCGAGAC
>CAZYWR010000768.1:0-6180 GCA_964651185.1 uncultured Polyangiales bacterium | reverse complement strand
AGCGCTCGTAGAAGCGCGCCGTTTCGGCGCGAAGCAGGAGCGCTTCGGCCTCGTTCGGCGCGCGTGCCCAGGAGGACAGATCCGCGAACGGCGTGAGGCTCACGATCTCCCGGCGTACGCGCAGCTGCTCGAGCAGGCGGTCCGTGATGGGCCGCAGCGACACCACGCCGATCGAGCCGGTCAAGGTGGTCGGCTGCGCCACGATGAGGGGCGTCGCACTGGCGAGGTAGTAGCCCCCGCTGGCGGCGACGTTGCCCATCCAAGTGACGACTGGCTTGCGCGCCGCGAGCCCGAGGATTTCGCGATGGAGGAGCTCGCTGACCAGCGCAGAGCCGCCCGGCGAGTCGATGTAGAGGACCACGCCGGCCACGCGCTCGGTCTTGCTCAAGCGCTGCAGCAACGCCGCCGTGCCGTGCAAGTCGATGCCGCTGCCCGCGGGCCGCTCGCTGATCGCCCCCGCCAGGCGCACGAGGGCGACCTTGCGCGGCCGACGCGCGGGCGTGAAGAGGCGCGGCGGGAGCGGCTCAGGACCACGCAGGTAGCGCTCATGGGCGAGCGGCGGCTCTCGCTTTCGCAGCGCGAGCTCGTTCGCGAGCTCGTCTTCGTAGGCGCAGGCATCGATGGCGCCGAGCTCCTGCGCCTTGGCGCCGCCGAACAAGCCAATCTGGAACAGTCGCTCGGCGCCGCCTTGTCCCACGCTCACACGCGACGCCAAGGCCCTCGTCCACGCCTGGTAGAGCGTGCGCACGATGGCCTCGAGCTGCTCGTGCTCGGGTGCGCTCATCGCGTCGCTCACCAACGGCTCGGCCGCGGTCTTGTAGCGGCCTTGGGCCGTGGCCACCACCCGCACGCCCAAGCGCTCGAGCAGCGGGCGGACGTAGGTGCGGGCGGCCGCTGGCCCCAGCGCGGTGAAGCCCGCGTGGGGCATCGCCATCACGCGATCGGCCGCCGACGCGACGAACAGCTCGCGCTGCTGTCCGCCCAGCGGCAAGTAGCAGTACACCTTCTTGCCCCGCGCGCGCAGGCGCGCGATCTCCACGCGCAGGGAGCTCAGGGTGGGATAGCCGCCGTCCAGATGCTCGAGGCGCAGAAACAGCCCCTCGACCCGAGCGTCGGCGGCTATGCGGTCGCACAACCGGCGGACCTCCGCCATGCTGCGGCGCTGCGGGCGCAAGCCCGTCCACAGGCGTGTGAAGCGACCCTGAAAACGTGGCAGCTCCTCCAAACGGCCGCGCAGGTTCAGCGCTACCCAGCGGGGCGATCGGCGGCGCCGTAGCCGCCACCAGATCGCCCAGAGCGGCCAGGTGAGCAGACGCAAGGCGTTGTAGGCGGCGAGCAGGATGACGCGCACGCGAACACGCTAGCGGAAAGCGCGGCCGCGTGCTTTGTACGCGACGAGAAGGAAAATACGAATTCCCCGCTCCGGCCCCGCCGCGCTATCGTTCAGGGCTGGGGCACGGCGGCGGTTCGTTCCTAAATTATCGGACCGCCGAAGACTTTACCGAGGTATTGGGCTTTGATACCAACCTGTTTAGCCGGTGCCTCGAAGAGCGGCAGCGCGCGTAGCGAGATGGGCATGAGCTTTGTCCCGGCCACGCTCGGCGGCCGACCCGCCCGGAGGAGGCGATGAGCAATCCGCAGATGGTGATGTACGAAGAAGAGTTCAACCAGATCCAGGCGATCGTCGAAAATCTGGTGCAGGCCGCGAACTCGAAGGTGGTGTTCATCATCGACAAGAACGGGCAGCTCATCGCCGCGGCGGGCGACACCGAGCAAATCGACACGACCTCGCTCGCGTCGCTCACCGCCGGCAACATCGCCGCCACCGGCGGCATCGCCAAGCTGTTGCGCGAAAACGAGTTCGCGACCCAGTTTCACGAAGGCGAGAAGGCGAACATCCACATTCAGCTGGTCGGCAACCGCGTTATCTTGGTTGTCATCTTCGACAGTAAGACGAGCCTGGGGCTCGTCCGGCTGCGCGTGAAGAAGGCGACCGAGCAGCTCAACGGCATCTTCGAAGCGCTGATGAAGAAGGTGGAGGATCCTGCGACGCAG
Organism: uncultured Polyangiales bacterium; assembly: GCA_964651185.1. Classification (GTDB taxonomy): domain Bacteria; phylum Myxococcota_A; class Polyangia; order Polyangiales; family DASUME01; genus DASUME01. Next base: position 4,125 of record CAZYWR010000768.1, on the reverse strand, counting down.
ACTCCGTTCGCCGAGATCACCGACGACGACATCGATAGCCTGTTCAACGACTGATCTCGCGTGCGGTCTCGCGTCTAGGAAGGGAGCCGATGTCTTTCATCAACTATCTATCCCGGGAGATCAACTGCAAGATCGTCTATTACGGTCCGGGTCTGTGCGGGAAGACGACGAATCTGCAATACATTTACAACAAGACGAACCCCGACGCGAAGGGCAAGATGATCTCCCTCGCGACGGAGACCGAGCGCACGTTGTTCTTCGATTTCCTGCCGCTCGCGCTCGGCGAGATCCGTGGATTCAAGACGCGCTTTCATCTGTACACGGTGCCGGGGCAGGTGTTCTACGACGCCAGCCGCAAGCTGATCTTGAAGGGCGTCGACGGCGTCGTGTTCGTGGCCGACTCGCAGATCGCGCGCATGGAGGCGAACGTCGAGTCGCTCGAGAACCTGCGCACGAACCTCGCGGAGCAGGGCTACAACCTCGACAAGCTCCCCTACGTCATCCAGTACAACAAGCGCGACATGCCAGGGATCGCCCCGGTGGAGGAGCTGCGCCAGCTGCTCAATCCATCGAACGTGCCGGAGTTCGAAGGCGTAGCCGCCACTGGGGTCGGGGTGTTCGACACGCTCAAAGCCGTCGCGAAGCTGGTGCTGACGGCGCTGAAGAAAGGCACCACTTGAGGACCGACTAGGGTCCCTTCGTGGTTCCTAGGCCGAGCAGCGGATCGAGCTCGCCCTTGCGATCGAGGGCCGCGATGTCGGTGTAGCCGCCGTAGGGCTTGCCGCCGATGAACACCTGCGGGACGGTCCGCTGCCCGGTGACCTGCACCAGCCAGCGGCGCCTCTCGGTGTCGTTCGCCACGTCGATCTCCTCGAAGGCGACGCCCTTTTCGCGCATCAGCCGCTTGGCCATTACGCAGTACGGGCAAGCCGGGGTTGTATAGATGGCGACGTGAAATGGATCGCTTTGCACGCTTGGACCTCTCCCCGACATCGTAAGTCGCGGAGCGCCTACTGCACGTTTCGTGTCTTGTCTGCCGGACTGCTTGCGCTCGCGCTCGCGGGGCTCGGCGCGCCGGTCGCGGCAGATGCCCTCGGTCCTCTCCCGGATGGCGCCAACGGCTGGCGTGAAGCCGGACTCGGCGCCGTGCGTGGCGTCACGGTCGGACCGCTCGAGAGCTCACAATGGCCAGGGCGCGGATATGGGACGCCGGTCAGCGAACGCTTGCTCGACGAGCTGCAGCGGCTCGGCGCCAGCTGGATCAGCGTGACCCCGTTCGGCCGGCTCTGGAGCCTCGCGAGCACCACCATCGATCCGAGCTTCGAAGCGCCTTATGAAGCCAACCGCGAAGCGGTGCGGCGCATGATCGCGCAGGCGCACGCGCGCGGCCTGCGCGTTCTGCTCATTCCCCACCTGTGGGTCGAAACAGGAGGTTGGCGCGGCGACATCGATCCCGGCAGCGCCGAAGGATGGGAGCGCTATCAGAGCTCGTATCGACGATTCGTGCTGGGCTGGGCCGAGTTGGCGGCCGAAGCGGGCGCGGACGCGTTTTCGATCGGCGTCGAATGCAAATCGTGGAGCGGGCGTTTCGGCCCGGTCTGGCAGGGCTTGATTCAGGACGCGCGGGCCGTCTTCCCGGGGCTGCTGACGTACAGCGCGAACTGGGACGAAGCCCAGCACGTCATCTTCTGGGACGCCCTCGATGTGATCGGCATCAACGCCTTTTATCCGCTGGCGTCCCACGCGCACGCGAGCTTCGCCGAGTACCTCGAGGGGGCACGGCGGGCGCGCGATTCCGTCGCGCGCCTGGCACACACGGTCGCCAAGCCCGTGCTGTTCGTCGAGGTGGGCTACACCACGCGCGCCGATGCGGCGGTCGAGCCCTGGCTATGGCCCGATGACATGCACGACGTCGCATACGATGAGCACGAGCAGGCGCGGGCTCTGGCTGCGCTGGTCGAGTTGTTTGCCCCGGAGCCGTGGTTCGTGGGGCTGTTCATCTGGCGTTACTACGCCGACCTCGACGACGTGTCGCAGGAGGCGGCCTGGGGCTTCTCGCCGCATGCCAAGCTCGCCGAGCAGGTACTCGCGCGTGTGTTCGGGTGGGCGTGGGGAAGCGACCCAGAAATCAAATATTGATCTGGCATGCCCGCTGCTGGTAACGCTGGTCCATGGGGACCGACGACGGCGACAGTCGCGCGCGCGCGGCGCGTCCGTTCGCCTTTTTCCGGGCCGGCGCGCGGCCCGACATGCAGCACGCAGACAAGCCCATCTTGGTGCTGGAGAACGTTTATAAGTACTTCCAGAAAGACGTTCCCACGCTGCGCGGGATCGAGCTGACTATCGAGCGCGGCGAGTTCGTGTTCATCACTGGCCCGAGCGGTTCCGGCAAGAGCACGCTGCTACAGCTGGTCTATCGCAAGATTGCGCCGGACGATGGGCGTATCTTGTTTTTGGGCCGCGACATCGCGCGCCTCACGCAGAGCTCCATCCCGTACTTGCGCCGCAACATGGGCGTCGTGTTCCAGGACTTCAAGGTCATCCCGCATTGGTCGGTGTACGAGAACGTCGCGATCGCCCTCGAGATTCTGGGCCTGCCCCCGCGGCTCGTACGTGCGCGCGTCGGCGAGGCGCTCGAGCGCGTGGGCTTGAACGGGCGCGGCGACGATCGCACCAGCCAACTCTCGGGCGGGGAGCAGCAGCGCGTGGCGATCGCCCGCGCCATCGTGGGCGAACCGGCGTTGCTGATCGCCGACGAGCCGACCGGCAACCTCGATCCCACGCTGGCGCTCGACGTACTGACGCTGTTCGAAGAGATCAATCAAGCAGGCACGACCGTGCTCTTTGCCACGCATGACCATTCGCTGTTGGCCGTGCGCGCGCATCGGCTGCTCGTGCTCGAGGACGGGCGCCTCACCGAAGCGCGCGAGGGGCTCGGCAGCTGGTCGACGCGCATCAAGCGCGCGCACGCCTGAGAGCGCTTGGGGGAACGCATGGATATTCAAACCGTCTACGCCCGCGCGCGCCGCGGCATGCGCGAAGACGCGAAGCTTTACCTGATAGCGATCTCGAGTCTGACGGTCGCGTTTCTGTGCCTCGCGACCGCGCTGCTCGGGCTCGCCAACCTCGGGGAGCTGGCCGAGCGCTGGGGGCGGAGCCACCGCATGAGCGTGTACTTGCGCGACGATGCGCCCGAAGCCGAGGCGTTGCGGCTCACGGGCGTGCTCACGTCCTTACCGTCGGTCGCGCGCGCCGAATACGTGAGCCGCGAGAGCGCGCGCCAGGAATTTCTGCGCGAGAGCCCCGGCGGGGACGCGCTGCGCGAGCTTCCGGGATCGGCCTTTCCCGCCTCCATCGAAGTTGCGTTCGCGCCGAACGCGAGCGCGCGAGAGATCGAGCAGGTCGCGCGCAAAGTCGCGATCCACCGTGGCTTGGTCGAGGACGTCGATACCTACAAGAGCTGGTTCGAGCGCGTTGGCGCGCTGGTCCGGGCGGCGGGCGCCATCGCGCTCGGTCTCGGGCTCTTGGTAGGAATATGCGTGATGGCAGTCGTGGCCAACACGATCCGGCTCGCGGTGGCCAACCGACGCGAGGAGATCGAAGTGCTGAAGATGTGCGGCGCGACCGACGCCTTCGTGCGCGCGCCGTTCTTGCTCGAGGGCACGCTGCAGGGGTTCTGTGCCGCGCTGTTCTCGCTCTCGCTCCTGCTCGCGCTGTTCCTCGGCCTGCGCGTAGAGCTCGATCGGCTGCTCTTGGCGTTCGCGGGCGTGCGGCTCGTGTTCTTGCCTCCGTTGGCCGCGCTCGCGCTGGTCGTGGGCGGTGCGATCGTCGGAGCGCTGGGGAGCGCGCTCTCGGTGCGGCGCTACGTGGCGGTGTGACCGTGCGCGCGCTTCGCGGCCCATCGCGCGCGTGCGGGCCCGCAGAGCGGCTGTGCGCGTTCCCTTTGCGCGACGGGCTGCGCGCTCTCGCCTGCCGGGTCGCGCGGCGCGGGCTCGGCGCGGCGCTCGGGTTTTCGCTCGCGCTCGGCGGCGCGCCGCGCTGCAGCCTCGCAGGCGCGCAGAGCGCCGTCGACGCGGCGCTGCTGACCGTGAGCGCGCTCGAGGCGCAGATCGCCGAGCGGCGCGC
>CAZYWR010000767.1:0-2474 GCA_964651185.1 uncultured Polyangiales bacterium | reverse complement strand
CCGTGCGCGCCGTGCAGCTCGACGCCGTCGAAGCCGAGCTCCTTGGCCGCTCGCGCGGCCTTGCCGAACGCGGCGATCACGTCGGCGATGTCGGCCTCGGTCATCGCGTGGCCGACCGCGCGCCCGCCCGGCTTGGCGATGCCCGAGGGGCTGTAGCCGGGTATTTCCGGGTTCGGCAGGCCGTCGGGCTTGCGCACCGCGCCGACGTGCCAGAGCTGCGGGAACATCTTGGCGCCCGCCGCGTGCACGGCGCGCACGACCTCGCGCCAGCCTGCGAGCGCCGCCGCTCCGTAGAAGTAGGGCACATCCGGGTAGCCGCTGGCCGCGGGGTGCTCGATGAGCGTGCCTTCACTGAGGATGAGGCCGACGCCGCCCCGGGCGCGCTTTGCGTAGTACGCGGCTACGTTCGCGCCCGGGACGCCGCCGGGCGATTTCCGGCGCGTCATCGGCGCCATCACGATGCGGTTGGCGAGCGTCAGGCGCGGCGCCGTGGGTCCCGCGCTCGACGCGAGGGAAAAGGGGCGAAACAGGGGGCTCGTGTCGCTGGCCATCGCGGCGCACGGTAGCACGCGCTTCGATCTCGGCGACGGGGTCGGAGCGACGAGCTCGTGCGGCTCGGTGCGCGCTCGAAGAGATCGCGTGGACGCTGGTCGCCCGCTTCGGCGCGCGTGCCGATGTCGACCATGGAACGACCTGACCCGAGTGCTCCCACCGCTCGCTGGCCGGCGATTTGCAACGCGTGCACGTATGAGCGAGCGACCGAAGTCCACGACCACCGCGTATCGCTACATGACGCGCTTTCGGTGCATCGGCTCGGAGTGCGAATCGTCGTGTTGCACGGCGGGTTGGTCGATCTTCATCGATCGCGCGAGCTATCAAAAGACCGAGCGCGCGATGGCGGGCGATCCCGAGACGCGTCGGGAGTTTGACGCCAAGCTCAAGCGCGTCAAAGACGTGACGTCGTCGAACGCCAAGTACGCGCTCACGGTGCTCGACGAGCACGGGAGCTGCGCGCTGCTGCGTCCGGATGGCCTCTGCAGTCTGCAAACCCGTTACGGCGAGGAGGTCTTGTCCGACACCTGCGCCATCTATCCACGATCGGTGGCGATCTCGGGGCAGCGCCTGGAGCTCACCGGGATGACTTCGTGCCCCGAAGTGGCGCGCCAGCTCCTCTTGCACCCGGACGCGATGGAGCGAGTGGAAGTCTCGCGCGAGCTGATCGGCCGGCATGTCGTGCACACGCGACTCGGGGAGCGTCCCGACAAGCCCTACCTGCGTTATCACGAGGAGCTGCGCAGCCTGATGCTTCAGCTCCTCTCCGACGCGGCCTATCCGCTCAGCGTGCGCCTATCGTTCATGGCTTACTTCGCCCATCGCACGGTCCCCTTGCTCCAGCGCGACGCGCGCTCGCTCGACGACCGCCGCCTGCTGGCCGAGGTGGAGCGGATTCAGAACGCCGCCTTTCGCGCCGACTTGCATCGCGAGTTCGCCGCGCTCGCGGTGGATCCGGTCGTCTCCGCGCAGCTGGTGCTCGGGCTGCTCGCGGCGCGCGCGCGCGTCGCGGGATTTCAGCAGTTCGCGGGCGAGGTGCTGGCGGAGTATCTGGGCAAGCCCTGCCCCGAGGAGCTGGAGGGGGAGGCGGCCCGGGCGCGCGCGCGGGAACTGCTCGCCGCGTACCTGCGCAGAAAGAGCGAGTGGTCGAGCGCGAGCGCACGCATCGACGGCTATTTCACCAACTACGCCAAGAACTACTGGGCGCGCGAGTGGTACATGCACTCGCCGAACTTGCTCGCCCATGCCGTACAGCTCTTGCTGCGGGTCGCTGCGATGCGCTTCCTGCTGCTCGGTCGCGCTGGGCCGGCCGCGATCGCAGAGGCAGACGAGGATGCCCGCGTGCAGGCGCTCGATCGCGCGGTGGTGCGCACGGTCCAGCAGTTCTCGCGCGCCTTCGAGCACGATCCCTCCTTCGCCGGTCACTTGCAGGGTCAGCTCTCCAGCTCGGGGGTCATCTCGCTGGCGCACGCTGCTTGCCTCGCCGCGTTCTGAACCTCACGGGCGAGCACTCAGGCGAGTCCGCCACGCGCTCGCGCGCGTGGACGCGGCGGGTTCGTCCTCCTTTTCAGCTCTGAAAGCGCACAGAGCGTGCGGACTGCTCGGTCGTGCAGTCTTCCACGAGCGTGGGCGTTATTGCTATGGAGGTGCTCTTCAGAACGAGTCGTCATTGCCACGCGTAGCGGCATGGGGGAACTATGGAATCATCCTCGGTCGACGGCGCTGCCCCGCTCTCCGACCTGCTCCGGGTTTTGGCCGAGAATTCACAGACGTGCGTAGTCCGCGTGAGCGACGGCTCGCGCTCCGGTGAGCTGCGCGTGGACCACGGCGAGGTGGTCGATATCAGCTTTGGCCAGCTGCGCGGTCCGAGCGCGATGCTGGCGTTGATGACGGCCGGCGCACTGCGCCACGAGGTGGTCGAC
>CAZYWR010000766.1:0-3298 GCA_964651185.1 uncultured Polyangiales bacterium | reverse complement strand
CGACGCGGATGTCGACCCGCTCGGGCACCATGGCGCCGATCGGCAGGACCTCTTTCTCGTGCAAGACGCGTAGCAGTTTGGCCTGCGCCTCGAGCGGCATGTCGCCGATTTCGTCGAGAAAGAGCGTGCCCCCGTGGGCCGCGCGCACGAGTCCCATCTTGTCGGCGTGCGCGCCGGTGAAGGCGCCGCGCCGGTAACCGAAGAGCTCACTCTCGATCAAGTTGCCGGGCAGCGCCGCGCAGTTGATCGCCTGAAACGGACCTTTGCGGCCGCTCAGGCGATGGATTTCACGCGCGACCAGCTCCTTGCCGGTGCCGCTCTCGCCGTTCACCACCACGGAGATGTTCGACTGCGCGACTTTGGCGATGCGATCGAGGATCTGGTCCACTTGGTAGCCGCCTACCAGCAGCGGCTTTTCGATGCCGTGCGAGAAGGGGCGCGCCTGCCGCACCACGGCTCCATCGATACGATAGGCGCCGTAGCCGTAAATGCCGCTGGCGACGAAACAAAAGATGGTATCGCCGATCCGGACGACGTCGTGCGCAGCCAACGGCTGCTCGCGCACGCGCCGCCCGTTGATGAAGGTGCCGTTCATCGATTGGGTATCGATCACCCAGATCTGTCCATCGCTACGCCGCTCGAAGCGGGCATGGTGGCGCGAAACCGCCGCCTCGGGGATGGACAGGGTATTGTCGCACTCGCGTCCGAGGGTGATGGTGGGGATCGCGAACGGCACCGCCGAGGGAAGATGGGGATGGAGGCGCGAGTACACTAGCGCGAGCCCCGGCGTCGGATCGGAGACCACGTCGAATGGGGGAATGCCCTCGACCGAGGTAGTCGTACGACCTCTGTTCGTGCTGCTGCTCATCGCGGAAGCTCGGGTCTAACCCAAGTGCGCCGCTAGCGTACAGCAGAACAACAGCCCTGCCACAGTCCCAGAAGAGCAGCGGCGGGGCATGGCGCGTCCAACGGGCTTCACCGGCCGGGTCGTCGTGGCGCGAAGCCCGCGGGAATTCGAGGGCAATCGCCGGGCTGGCGCCTTTACAGCCGGGCGGTGCTGCTGGCGTCATGCAGCATGCGATGCCGCTCGATGGTGCGGCGGACCCGGTCGACGAGTTGCGAGATCTCGAAAGGCTTGCGCACCCAGTCGTCGGGCTCTCCGCCCGGCACAAGGCGCGGCTTTTGGACCGTTCCGGTCACGAGAATGGCTGCACTGACCACGCCGTGCTGGCGCAGTCGCCCGAGCAGCTCGTCGCCGCGGCAGCCGTCGAGCATCATGTCGATCAGCGCGATATCGAAGGGCCCCGTCAGCTCGAGCGCCTCCCGCGAGGCGCCCACGCTGGTGACCTCGGCGCCGCGCAGCGAGAGCGCTGTGGCGAGCATCTCGCGCAGCGCGTGATCGTCGTCGACGACCAACACGCGCAACGGCAGCAGCGGCACGCCCGACTCGCTCGGCCTCCGCGGGGGTCGGAGGCTACTCTCGATGCGTGCGGCCGCGCGCGGGAACAGCACGCGAAAGGTCGTGCCCCGTCCGGTTTCGGACTCGATCTCCAGCTCGGCCCCGCAGCCGGCCGTCGCACTGCGCACGAGGGATAGGCCCAGGCCTGTCCCCTCCGCCTTGGTCGTGTAGTAGCGATCGAAGATGCGCTCCTGCGCCCGGCGATCGAGCCCTTCGCCAGTGTCGCGCACGCTCAGGCACACGCGCTCGCGCTCGCCTTTGAGCTGTACGCTCACAAGCCCCCCCGGCTTGCACGCCTCGATCGCGTTCTTGACGAGGTTGAACAGGATGGTGAAGAGCTGCGCCCGCGCGGCGGGGACGAACAGCGACGGATCGAGCGACGACTCCAACGTGACGCGCGCCTCGCGGGCGCTGAGCGTCAGCAGCTGCAAGAGCTCGCCCGCGAATTCACTGACGTCGAAGGCGCCGGGTTCGCCCTCTTGCGCCTGCCCGCGCGCGACCATCAGCATGCTGCGCGCCGCCTGTTCGGCGTTGCGCGCTGCCCCGCGGATCAAAGTGAGCGCGTCGCGCATGTCGACCGTGGCGTCGCCATGGTGCAAGGCGAGGTCGGCCCAACCACGGATCGATCCCACGGCGTTGGCTACTTCGTGGCTGACCGCCGCGGCCACCTCGACCAGGCCGTCGCGCCCGCTGGCGGCGAGGCTGCGGGAGAAGATCAGGCGTACGCGGCTGCTCACGCGAGCGCCGTTGGAGTGCCCGTTCACGCCCGTCGGAGCCGACCGTAGTGGCGTAGCGAGCACGCGCCAGGAGTACCCTTGGCTCGTGGGTCCGAGGGTGGCGGTACGCCGCTCGCCGAAACGCGCGGCCTGGATGATCGCGGCCAGCGCGGCCTCTTCCGCGCCGTCGCCGTCGAGCGCGAGCAGCTGACTTGCGGCTGCCGCCAGCGAGAGGCCGGGGCGATCCAACGCGGCTTGCGCGGCTCGGTTCGCGGACAGGCCGCTCGCCGTCTCTTCCAAGACGGGCAGCTCGAGCTCTCCGCAAATCCAGTCGAGATCGGTTGGTTCCATGCCGCTAGACGATTACAACGCTAGGGTAAGCGTATCGCGCCGTCAACCCATTGTGTGAACGCACGGGTGAGGTGCTACAAGGCGCCCAAATGTCATCGTCGAAGATTACACAAGACGAGGTGTGGAGGATCGCGCGTCTTGCGCGTCTTTCGCCGAGCGCGGAGCAAGCGCGTTCACTGGCAGCGGACTTGAGCCGCATCCTGGATTACGTAGCCCAGCTCGACCAGGTGGACACGAGCCAAGTCGAGGCGACGCCGTCGACCGTGCGGGCTTCGGGGCTGCGCCCGGACGAGGTGGCGCCGGGCGTCGACCGCGAGGAGGTGCTCGCGGCAGCGCCCGCCTCGCATGATGGGGGTTTTTCGGTGCCGAAGGTGCTGGAGGTCGAGACGTGAGCGAGCTTACTGCCGTCGAGATCGTCGGGCGCGTAGCCCGAGGCGAGCTTGCGGCGAGCGAAGTCGCGCGTGCAGCGCTGGCCCGCGTCACGCGGCACGGTCCGGCGCTGAACGCGCTCTTGCACGTCGACGAAGCGGCCGTGCTCGCGCAGGCCCAGGCGATCGACGAAAAGCGCGCGCGAGGCGAGGCGCTCGGCGCCTTGGCGGGCGTCCCGATCGTCGTCAAAGACAACCTGTGCGTGCGCGGCACCCCCACGACTTGTGCGTCGAAGATCCTGGAGGGGTATCGTCCACCCTACGACGCCCACGTGATCGAGCGCATCCGGGCGGAGGACGGCGTACTGCTCGCGAAGGCGAACTTGGACGAGTTCGCCATGGGC